>NZ_JBSGXU010000158.1:0-15092 GCF_053610205.1 Streptomyces sp. NPDC054932
CTTCCTGGGTGCCGGGACCGGCATCATGCTGCTCAGCCACCTTCGAATTCGAAAACCTCCGCCAACGCGGTTTCCTGCTCCTCCACGTCCCCGGCACTCCTGGCGATCACCGCGTACCGCCAGGAACGGCCGTCGGGCGGCACATCCGCGTACAGGACCACGCCCTCGCCGCGATCCGGGTCGAAGGCGAGGCGGGAGGCGCGCAGCCGGGCAAGCACGTCGTCGAAGTCCATGGGAGTCCGTGTCCAGCCCTTCGACACCGACCATGCCGGCTGTGCGTCGGCAGATCCCTCGGTCAGCCGAGTGACCATGGCGTGCGGTGTGGTGGTGGCCGTACGGCGGATGTTGCTCTCACTCGCGTACGCGACACCCTCGGTGTCCACCAGCGCGTCGAGCCCGAAGGGCCCGGCGTAGCCGTGGTCGGCCAGGTGGCGGCCCAGGGCCGTCCCCCACTCCTCCAGCTCGCCGGTCACGTGCGCGCAGGACGGCGGCAGCGGAGAGGCGTATCCCGTGAAGGAGCCCTGAACCGAGCGCATCGCTCCGCTGAAGAGCGCGCGCGTACCGGAGGCGGAGACCTCCAGCTGGACACTGACCGACTGGGCCACGTCGAGGCACTCCTCCACCACCCACAGGCCTTCCGGACCACCGACCGTATCGAGCGACAGGCTCGCCCCGCCCCGCAGGTCGTCGCGGGACACGAAGCGCATCCCGTGTCCTCCGGCCGACCGGTCGGGCTTCACCACGACGCCTTCGTGGTCCCGCAGGAGCTCGCGCGCCATGCCTTCGGCGTTCGGGCGTCGGCACATCCGCCCCGCAGGCAGCCGCAAGCCCAGCTGCTCGGCCGTCTCGCGGAACCCGGTCTTCGTGTTGAGCAGCATGGTCATCTTCAGGGCGGCTTCTGCGGCCTCGACCGTCGGGTACGGGTGGACCGCGAGTCCGATGTCCCGGGCGAAAGCGATCGCCGACGCGTCCAAAGCCGTCGGCAGCAGCGCCGCACCCCGGTCACCGGCGAGCGCCCGAACCTGCTCGAGGAGGCCGGCCTCGCGCACCGCCCGCGCCAGCGGAACGGCTCCGGCGGGGGGCACCTCGACGACCGCGACCGATTCCTGGGGCACCCCGGTCAGGTCGTACACGTAACGCAGGAACTCCCGGCTCAGCGGCACGGGAGTGACGAACACGTCCCCCGGCCGAAGCAGCCACGCCTTCCGCGGCGCCTGCTGGGCCCACGTCGTCAGGATCTGCCCCTCGTCGAGATCCACCGCCAAGTCCGAGAGGAAGTTCGCGAACACGACGATCGGGCCCGTCTCCGTCACCGCTCTGCTCCTCTGGTCGCCGCACGGCCGTCCACGGTCAGCCTGCGATCCCCCGCTCAGCCCATTCGGGCGCGGCCGGGCCCAGGACGGGGAGCCGCACCTCCGGCACGTCACGTCCGAGCAGACTAGGGTGGCAGGTCAGGGAAACGGTTCCCACGCCTCGGGGCCGGCCCCCCGCCACTCCACAAAGTCAGGGTCGGTGAGGTCGACATCCTCGGCGTTCTCCATACCGGCCGCGGCGAGAAAGGCCCGAACATCGGCAGGCCGATGCGCCACTCCGATGGCGACACCGTCGTAGCGGACACGGCGCCAGCCCTGCTGGTCGGGCGGGTAGATGATCAGCTTGGCGGCCATGGGCCAAGCCTCTGCCGCACCAAGCTCCGTGGCACCCCTTCACGTCCAAACGGGTGACCTTCACCGGGCAGCTGTCGCCCGGGCGCCGTCTGCGGTCGCTCCACGCCAAACCCCCACCTGCCGGCTGGCCCCCGCCCGCGAACCCCACGCATCTCATCCCGCCGCTGTATGCGTGAGGGCAGGTAGCCCCCACTGACGGCTGACCGATCAGCCGGTGACGAGCACGGAGTCGTCGAGGGCACCCGTGCCGGGCAGGTGGTGGCGTGCGGCAATCAGGGCGGCATGCACGTCCGTCGTGCCAGTGGCCCGGACACCCGCCGCCGGGACATCTCTCTCCAGCATTGTACTGAGGATGCTGTCGAAGGGGTGGCCACTCGGCGGCCACGGCCTGCCCGAGACCGGGGTGGAATGGTGTCCCGCGTCCCGGTCGGGGTCCGTGGCGGCAGTCAGGTGGTCTGCGGCGTTCTGAGTGGGGCTCCGGCCGCGTGGAGGCTGGCGAGGGTCTGCCGGTAGGAGGTGACCAGGCTGGTCTCCAAGTAGCTGACCCCGAGCTCCTGGCAGTACGCGCGGACGATGATCTGGGCCCTGCGCAGGTGCGGGCTGGGCATGCTCGGGAAGAGGTGGTGCTCGATCTGGTAGTTGAGACCGCCCAGGACGATGTCGGTGAACCGGCCACCGCGTACGTCGCGGGAGGTCAGGACCTGACGCCTGAGGAAGTCGGGCCGCTCGTCACCCCGCAGGACCGGCATGCCCTTGTGGTTCGGGGCGAAGATCGAGCCGAGGTAGACGCCGAAGAGGCACTGGTGGACCAGGAGGAACACGACCGCCTTGCCGGGCGGCAGCACCAGGAACAGCGTGCCGAGGTAGGCGGCGATGTGAGCGGCGAGCAGAGCCCCCTCCCCCACCCGGTGCTTGAGCGAGCGGTCGAACAGCGACCGCACCCCGGACACGTGCAGGTTGAACCCCTCCAGCAGGAGTAGCGGGAAGAAGAGGTAGGCCTGCGATCGGCCGAGCAGCCGCGGCAGTCCCTTGGCCGTGCGGGCCTGGTCCTGCGTCCAGACGAGGATGTCCGGGTCGAGGTCGGGGTCGAGGTCCTCGTGGTTAGGGTTGGCGTGGTGCCGTGTGTGCTTGTCCTGCCACCAGCCGTAGCCCATGCCGACGCCGAGGTTTCCGGCGATACGCCCGGACACCTCGCTGGCCTTGCGCAGGCGGAACACCTGCCGGTGGGCGAGGTCGTGAGCGAGCAGGGCGACCTGCCCGAACACCAAGGCAAGGAAGGCAGCCGCCACTAGCGTCCACCAGCTGTCGCCGATCAGGACGAAGGCCGTCCACCCGGCGGCGTACAGGGCCGTCACAGACGCGATGCGCAGTGCGTAGTACCCCGGGCGCCGGGCCATGAGACCCGCCTCCTGGATCTTCCGGGAGAGTCGGGCGAAGTCGCTCCCCGAATCGGCCCGTACGGGAGGAGGACGCACCGTCTGAGAGAAATTCATGATCGGGGGTCGCTTTCTGGTCGGTCTTGGAGGAGCGGCCACATCACCTGCGGAACTCCCTGTGCCGGGCCCCGCCGGCGCGCGGGTGTCGCTCCCCTCGTACTGCGCATACCCGGGATATCGACATTGACGTGCTCCCAGCCCTGCGCCATGGTCCCGACCTCGGGCAACCCGTCGGCGGCCCGACAGACCGAGCCGGCACGGTTGTGCTGCCGAGCGGAGCCCCTGTCGGGAGTCCTCTGACCTGACTCGCTTGGCTTGCGGGCCCAGGTATGACCCAAAGGCCCCAGAGACGGCATAGCCAGGGCACCGCGCGTACGCGGAGGGAGCGTCTACTCCCCTCTCACGGCAGAAGCGGCGGCTCCCGGCGCTACCGCGTGATGGAGGGTTGAGGGCGCAGCGCCTGAGTGACTGCCGTGATGCGCAGCTCCTCCAAGAGCACGAGTTGCTTCTCGGCGCGCTCCTCCAGGGCGTCCAGGTGCTCGGTGGAAAGGCGTTCGTCGGTGTCGGCGAGGGTCCCCAGGGTCCGCCAGCAGGCCTTCTTGCCCTGGACGCCGAGGAGCATGGACTCTGCTTCCAGGACGTCGCTGAGGGGCGAGCGGGTGAGGAGGTGGCCGTTGGTCTTGAGGCGGCCCGCCTTCTCGGCGAGCCAGCCCATGGCCGCCTTGGAGTGGCTGGTCGGGACCTCCAGATCGGTCATGATCTGTGCCAGCGAGTCACGGTCCTCGTCGGCCTGACGGGTCAGTTCGGTCAGTACCGTGTGCGCTTCTGTGCTCGTCTGCGCCTTTGCGGCGCGACGGAAGAGTTCCAGGCCCCCAGTGGCGGCGGAGTAGTGGTCGTTGAGGTGGATCGCGAGTAGCTGGGCGCTTTCGGATCCTCCCTGCGGGCTCCCGTTGTCGTCGCAGGTGTCGACGGCTTCGGGGTGCATCTCGCGTTTCACCGAGGCTCCGAGGTCCTTCCAGCTGTCCTCGAACTTGGTGAGTCCTTCGCGTTCCAGGGTGTCGGTGACGTCGGAGAAGTCGACGCCGGCGCGTCCCAGAGCCTCGAGGTGGGAAGCGGCGGCCGCGTAGTCGTCCGCGGTCGGGGGGTGGGCCGGGAGGGTTCCGTGGTCTGCGAACGCGGCCAGGGTGGCGCCGGGCATGGTGTTCACGGTACCTGGGATGACGAGTTCGCTGACGTACATGGGTGTCGGGGTAGGACGGGTCCTTCACCCCGGTGGACGCCCACAGGGGCCGCTGAACGCGTGCTCCGGCCGCCGCGAGGCGCTGCCAACGCGGCTCTGCGGTCATCTCCTCGAATGCCTGATAGGCCAGGCGGGCGTTGGCGACCGCAGCCTTGCCCTTGAGTGCCAGGGCCTCTGGGATGCCGAGGGCGTCGAGGCGGCGGTCGACCTCGCTGTCGATGCGGGAGACGAAGAATGAGGCGACCGAGTGGATGTCCGACAGATCGCGTCCCGCTGCCTGCGCCTGTTCCAGACCGTCCTGGTAGGCGTCCATCACGTCGCGGTAGCGGTCCAGTGAGAAGATCAGCGTGACGTTGACGCTGATGCCCTCGGCCATGACGGCGGTGATCGCCTTGAGCCCCTTGCGAGTGGCCGGGATCTTGACGAGTAGATTCGGCCGATCGACCGTTTGCCACAGCTTTCGGGCCTGGACGGTGGTGGCATCGGCGTCCTGCGCCAGGCGCGGGTCCACCTCGATGGAGACCCGTCCGTCGATGCCGTCGGTGCGCTGACGGACGGGGGCGAGGACCTCGCAGCCGCTTCGCACGTCGTCCGTGGTCAGGGCGAAGACCGCGTCGTCGACGCTGGTTCCCCCGTCGCCGAGGCGGCGCAGCTGCTCGGTGTAGCGGTCGCCCTTGGACAGGGCGGAGGCGAAGATCGTGGGGTTGGTCGTGACTCCCACCACGTGCTTTTCCGCGACCAGTTCGACGAGCTCTGGATCCCGACTTCCACCGCCGGGACCTCTTCGACGCCATCGAGTCCGGCGCCTTCCCGCAGTGGGAGCTGGGAATCCAGACCTTCCCCGACACCGACGACCAGATGTTCGAGGGCATCGACCTCCTCGACCCGACGAAGATCGTCCCGGAGGAGCTCGCGCCGGTGAAGCCGGTCGGGCTGCTGACGCTGAACGCGAACCCGTCGAACTTCTTCGCCGAGGTCGAACAGGTCGCCTTCCACACCGGACACCTCGTCCCGGGCATCGACGCGACCGACGACCCGCTGCTGGCCGGCCGGATGTTCTCCTACCTGGACACCCAGCTCACCCGGCTCGGCGGCCCCAACTTCCCGCAGATCCCGATCAACCGCACCCACGCGCCCGTCAACGACATGCTCCGTGACGACTTCCACCAGACGGCCGTGCACCGGGGTGTGGCCCCCTACAAGCCCAACAGCCTCGACGGCGGCTGCCCCTTCTACGCGGGCACCGACACGGGCTCGTTCACCGGCGCGTTCATCGAGGTACCCGTCGAGGTTCCTGCCGGACGCAAGGTCCGCGAAGCACCCGCCTCGTTCGCCGATCACTTCTCCCAGGCGCGCATGTTCTGGCTCAGCATGAGTCCGGTCGAGCGCGAGCACATCATCGCCGCCTACACGTTCGAACTGGCCAAGTGCTACGAGCAGGCCATCAAGGAACGCGCTCTCGGCGTACTCGCCAACATCGACCCCGAGCTGTGCGCCCAGGTCGCGGCCGGACTGGGCCTGCCGGCGCCGGCCGCCACCGAGGCTCTCGCCGATGCCCGACCCAGCCCCGCCCTGTCCCAGGTCGGCCGCACCTGGCCGCTGCACGGACGCGTCATCGGCATCGTCACCGGCCAGGCCATGGACATGGTCGGCGTGCACGGGGTGTGCCAGGCCGTCCTCGACGCCGGGATGGTCCCGCTGGTTGTGGCGGCAGCCGGCGGAGTGCTGGGCACCGGCGCCGACACCGTGACGGTCCACGTGCGATCCCGCTCGATCATGGAGCTCCACACGAGCCACGGGCCCGAACCGGTGCGCTGCCGGCCGGAGGTCACCACGTGGCGGCGCGGCCCTGACAGGGCCTCCCCGGCCGGGTTGCCGTCCTTGTCGTAGCCGGTGGAGTCCACGCAGTCGGCGACGACCGCACGGTTCGGATCGCCGGTGGTGTCGAGCGAGTCAACGACCGGCGCGTGTGCCTGCCGGCCGCGCATGAGGGTGGCGCGCTGCTGGTACCAGAACAGCGTCGCATTGATGTCCGCCAACGCCCTGTCCGCCGCCTACCGCTCCACCTCCGGGTCCAACGTCCCGGACGTGTACGAACGGACCTCCTTGCACCCATGCCCGCATACGCGGCCAGCACCGCGGCCTTCTCCGCCGCCTGCGGATCCACCGACGACGCGACCGACGCTGACGCCGTGCTCGCCACAGCAGGTTTCCCGTCCGAGCCGCCACTGCCGCTACCGGTCAGGATGGCCGCCGCCACCCCAACACCCGCAACCCGTAACCCCACTCGCCGCACTGTGCCTCCCGGAACTCGTGATCACGCCACGCCAGCGATCACAACCCCGCCAGCCACCAAATCCAGCTACATCCCTACCGGCCCTAGGAGGTAAGTCCGGGACCTCACCAGCCGCAAAACGGGGTCTGAACAGCGGCGATGCGTGATGAGAGCGCGGAACGCTTCCCCCGCAGAGTCCCCCTCAGGTTCCCCCGCAGTGTCCCCCGCCACCGACCGGAAGCAGTCGGAGTGTGGTGCGGGAGTGCGAGTTCGCGGTCAGGGACGTGCGCCATGGTGATCCTCGGTGCCAACGCCGAGAGCGGCTCGGGCCGCCGCCAGACGCTCCCTGGACTCGGCTATCCACTTTGCGCCCATGTCGAGCGGCACCGAGACGACGATCTGGGTACTGGGCCCATCATGGACTTCGACCACGTAGGGGTCTTCGGCAATGAACCGGAGGTAGGCGGTGCGACCCGATGGGGCCAGTCCGCCGCGAATGGGTCGTCGAGGTCGGCCTCGCGCTCGGCCTCTTCGATGGCGTCCAGAAGCCGGCCCTAGTCTTTGAGATCCTCGGAGTCGAAGCCCAGGTAGACCGTCCCATTCACGAAGCCGCTGGTCACGACGGCCTCCGCGTCGTAGTCCCGGACGCCCAGGCTTTCGAGGATGGGCTCGGTCGAGCGCAGACGAACGCTGATGCTCTGGGTGAGGTCGGCCAGCCGGATCAACTCGATTGCATCGGGCTGTGTGTTCGTGTCCATGGCCGGGAACCTACGGCAGGCTCGGCCACGACTCCGAGGGGTGCGCCTTCAACGTCCACGGGCGAGCACCGTGATCGTCATGCGGCGGCTGGTTCCGGTTGCGGTGGCCGCGCTGTCCGGTGGCGATGGTCGCGGATGAGAGCCCATAGGACGTCAAGGCGGCGGCGGGCGAGGGCGAGGATCGCCTGCTTGTAGCTCTTGCCCTCGTTCCTCTTGCGGTCGTAGAAGGTCATCGAGGTAGGGCAGAAGCGGGCGGCGATCTCCAGGGCCAGCACCGCCCTGGCCAGGGTGTTGACCACGGCTGCGGCTGTGCTCTCCCCGGCCACGGCGGTGTGCTGGGCCTGCGCAGCGGTGACGGCCGCATCGGCCATGGCCTGGGCACCACGGACTTTCCGGTTCTTCAGCCAGGTCGCGAGTCGGCTCGGGCCGCCCCGGCGCAGGCCGGTCGGCGTTTGGTGGCCGGTCAGCAGCACGAGGGCACCCTTGGACGCGGCATAGTCGAAGGCCCGCTCCAGGGCTGGGAAGTACTCCAGGAGCTGGGCCCGCATCCGGTTGATGGCGCCGGTGCGGTCGGCGGCGAGGTCGTAGCGGCGGCCGGTGAGGATCTTCAGGTCCACCGCGATCTCGTCCCACTCCTGCAGAGGCTGCAGGTCCCGGCGCATCCTTGCCTGATCGACGATGCCGTAGGCGTCCTTCGCATCCGTCTTGCCGTCCCCGCGGGAGCCACGGGATGCCTGGTGGACGGTCCGACCAGGAATGTAGAGCAGCCGCTGACCATGGCCAGTGAGCAGAGCGATCAGAAGTGCGCCCCCGCCGGCGTTCAGGTCAACGGCCCAGGTCACCGGGCCGTCCTCCGCCAGCGCCTGGACGTCGCCTATCAGCTCCAGGAGCTCAGGCTCGTTGTTGGGCACCCGGCGCGAGAGAGCACCTTCGCCCCGTCCGCGTCGATCACCGTGCAGTAATGCGCGGCCTTGTCGGCATCCGTCCCCGCCCAGAGCTCGGGCACCCGAGCCTCCCTCGTCGTCCGGTTGACTGGTCCCTGCAGACGACCACGCCGACGTGTCCTTACGAAGCGATATGTGTTCGCTCATCCCAACCCGACCGTCGCACGAATCCACAGCCGTCGGCCCTCTCGCCGTGGTTCCGGAGCAGCCACGTACGTCTCACCCGAACTGGCGATGGTGCCACACCTGTTGCACCGACTAGCTGGACGCGCTTGCCGCACAGCGGACGCCGCGGATCGCGACCCCGGACACGGTGACGATCACGCAGGAGCAGGTGACCCAGACACTTGGCGAGGTCGTCCCCGGCATTGCCGACACGGGGATCGAGCGATGGGCACCGGCGCATGCGGATTTGACCTGGGCCAACGTGATGGGCCAGGAGTTCTCCATCATCGACTGGGAGGACTGGGGCATGGCGCCACGGGGCCTGGACGCCGCAGCCCTGTGGGGCAACGCGCTTGCCGTACCGGCGCTCGCCGACCGCGTCCGGCGGGAGCGGAGGGTGGACTTGGAGAGCCGGGACGGGAGGCTGATGTCCCTGTTCCTCCTGTCGAAGATCGTCGGGGCCCACGCGTACGAAGGGGATCCGTTGCTGGCGCTGGCCCCGAAGGAGGCCGAACATCTGGCGGCCGAGCTTCAGGTCTGACGGTGGGGATGGAAGGTAGCCTGCAAAGGGGTCGCGTACTGCGTCCCGCTGAGCGCCTTCCGGGGCTGACCGATCCTCCCGGCCATGTTAACGGGGGCGGCGGGCGGGATCGCTCTGTCGCACCTTCCAGGGCTACAGCTCACCCCGGCGTTCGCCGTGGGCATCGGAGCCATGTCGGTCAGCATGCTCAGGCTCCCGTTGACGTCGGCGCTGCCGCCACCCTGCCGCTTGGATCGCAGGGCCTCACCGTCATGCCGGTGGTCATCGTCGCTGGTGGTCGACTACGTCGTCGTGATCCTCAGGATCAGCCCGCCTCCGTCCGGCAGATCCGAGGCCCGCGCCCGGACAGGCCCTGGCGGCATGACGCACCGCAGGAATTGCCGGCTGGCTTCGCTGTCGAGGACATACAGGATGCCCTGCGGACACGACCGGTCCGCCAGCGACCGGCGGGGCCGGACGACCTTGTCCACGCTCCACGGCCCGGGCGCTCACGCCCTCACGAACGGCCGGTACGGGAATGCCTCCCGGATCAAGCTGTTACAAAAGAGCGCCAATACGCCCTAATGCGCCGTAGTGGCCCTTTCCGTGGGTGATCACTGCGGGGTCGGGGTACCACCCAGCATGATCACTGTTGGGGTCGAAGAGGAGTACCTGCTGGTCGACCCGGAGACACTCCTTCCCACACCGCTCGTGCAGGAGGTGCGTGCCACGGCCCGCCTGGCACCCCTCTCGGACGAGCAAGAGGTCCAGGACGAGCTGCTCCAGGCTCAGATCGAAGTCGCCACCCCCGTGTGCACGGCTCTCGAGGAGGTCGGAGGGCATCTCTTGCGGTTGCGCCACGCGGTCGCCTCCGCCGCGCAGGCGAACGGCTGCCGCATCGCCATCTCTGCCACCGCGCCGGTCAGGGATGCCGTACCCGTACCCATCACCGGCACGGCGAGATATGTGAAGATGCAACAAGAGGCCCGGTTGCTGGTCGACGAGCAGCTGATCTGCGGGATGCACGTCCATGTGGGGATGCCCGACCGCGAGACCGGGGTGGCCGTGCTGAACCGGCTGCGCGTCTGGCTTCCGACGCTGCTGGCGATGTCCGCGAACGGGCCCCTGTGGGACGGGCGGGACACCGGTTTCGCCAGCTGGCGCACGATCATCTTCGGCCGCTGGCCGGTCAGCGGTCCACCACCGCACTTCGCGGGGCTCGCGGACTACGAGGCGCGGGCCGACGCGCTGGTGGGGCCCGGGGTGATTCCGGACCGAGGCCAGCTGTACTGGCAGGCCCGGCTCTCCGAGCGCTACCCCACTGTTGAGGTGCGCTGCTGTGATGTGCAGCTGGAGGCGGACGAGGCGGTGATGCTCGCCGGCGTCATCCGCGGGCTCGCCACCACAGCGATGGCCGAGGAAAGGGCGGGAGTCGCTCACACGCCGTGCCGACCGGAGCTGCTGCAAGCGGCGACGTGGCATGCGGCCCGGCACGGGATCAGCGGCACGCTGGTGGACCCGATAGGGCGGCTGCGGAGCAGCGGGGACGTGCTGTGCGCGCTCCTGCGTTACATCGGCCCCGCCCTTGAAGAGAGCGGTGACCACCGCGAGGTGACCTCGCTCGTCCATCGGCTGCTCCTGCGGGGAACGTCGGCCGACCGCCAGCGCCGCGCCCTGGCCGGGGCCGGCCTACCGGCGGTCGGTGCCTTGATCACCTCAGGAGCCACCATCGTCTGAGTCGCCGGCCGGCTGTGAGGGGGATGCCGGCGCAACCGGGGCGTTGCAGGCTCCACCGGAGTCCTCCCGGCCGAGCCATGCGGATGACGTGCCTGCAGAGCCGGACGCGCCCGCGCAGCCCGCGCAGCCCGCGCAGCCCGCGCAGCCCGCGCAGCCCGCGCCGTCGACGAGTTCCGTGGGGTTCAGGGCGGTGTCCGGTATCGCGCGGCGCGCATGGGCCGCTCGCACGCCTGCCCCGCGCGCAGGATCGGGAGGGGTTCTAGAGTTGGAGCAAGGCATGTTGGTGGTCTGCGGACACGCACTGTTGCACGTCGTTCGCCTGCCCCTGAGGCGTACCCGACCCGCCCGCAAGGCAGTTCCGCTGCCCAGCAGTGGCAGGACGTGCTGGTCTCTTTCGCCCGCGTCGTGACGGCCGCCGTCAACACCATCGCGGCCCTCGGCACCGCCGATGCCGTCGCCGATGCCCAAGGACAGCTCGCGCAGAGCCGTTCCCGTCCTGAGGGCAGCAGAGCAGGCAGGAGTGCACTGATGTCCCAGAGCGCGACCACCGCGATGCGCGCGGTACCCCACAGCACGCCCCAGGAACGCGCGGACCACGGCAAGGAGGCACGGCGCCGCTCGCCGCGGTCCGGGCACGCCGAGTACCGGCCGTCTCCGGACAGGCCGGACCCGCTGGCGATACTGGAGGAGCAATCTGCGGCCCGGGTTCCCGAGCTGGTCCCCATCCGCTACAGCAGGATGACGGAGTCGCCCTTCCGGTTCTACCGGGGAGCCGCCGCAATCATGGCCTCCGACCTGGCCGGCAGCCCGGACGCGGGGATCACGGCCCAGCTGTGCGGGGACGCGCACCTGCTGAACTTCCGGCTGCTGGGCTCTCCGGAGCGTCAGCTGATGTTCGACATCAACGACTTCGACGAGACCCTGCCCGGCCCCTGGGAGTGGGACGTCAAACGACTCGCGGCGAGTCTCGTCATCGCAGGCCGGGCGAACGGCTTCGACGACGCCGAGCGCGCGGGCATCGTGAGCGCTGCCGTTCGTTCGTACCGCGAGGCGATGCGCGGCTTCGCCGGTATGGGCAACCTCGACGTCTGGTACGCGAAGATCGACGCGGACCGCCTCGAGGCCCTGACCACCGGTCGGCTTGGCAAGAGCGGGCGGAAGAAGCTGACCGGCGCCATGGCGAAGGCCCGCACGCATGACACCCTGCAGGTCTTCGAGAAACTCACGGAACTGGTCGACGGCCGACCGAGGATCGCGGCGGACCCCCCACTGCTGGTACCGCTCGCGGACCTGCTGCCGGACGCCGAGCGCAGCACGTTCGAGCGCCAGCTCCGCCGGCTGGTCGAACGCTACGGCCTCACGATGGCGAGTGACCGGCGAGCGCTCCTGGAGGACTACCGGCTCGTCGACGTGGCCCGCAAGGTGGTCGGCGTCGGCAGCGTCGGAACCCGCTGCTGGATCCTGCTGCTGCTCGGCCGCGACGGCAAGGATCCGCTCTTCCTGCAGGCCAAGGAAGCCGACACCTCCGTGCTCGCCCCCCACATCGGCGCGAGCAGATACCGCAACCAGGGTGAGCGCGTGGTCTCCGGACAGCGGCTGATGCAGGCGGCGAGCGACATCTTCCTCGGCTGGGAGCGGGTGGACGGGATCGACGGCAAGCAGCGCGACTTCTACATCCGCCAGTTGCGCGACTGGAAGGGCATCGCCATGCCGGAGACCATGTCGCCCGTACAGTTGGAGACGTTCGGCGAGGTGTGCGGCATCACCCTCGCCCGTGCGCACGCCCGGTCGGGCGACCGGATCGCGATCGCCGCGTACCTGGGCCGCAGTGAATCCTTCGACCGGGCGCTCGTCACCTTCGCCGAGGCTTACGCCGACCAGAACGAACGCGACCACCAGGCCCTGGTCGACGCGGTACACGCAGGCCGACTGCCTGCACAGGAACTCCCTGCAGCCTGACCCCTCGGCACAGCCGGCGCCGGACCGCACCGGGGTCCACCGGTGCTCGCGCTGCACTCGCTCCGGCCCGCCTCTTCGCCGGCGATCGCGGTCCAGACCATGAGGCCACGCCGTGAGGTCGGGTTCACGAGGCGCCGGACGCCGTCCCGTCTCCAGGTGCGTCCTTGAGGTTGCGCAGGTCCACCGCCCCGAGCTTGCGGCGACGGCCGTCCGATCCGCACCACATGGCGATGTGCGGCGAAGGAGGCGAAAATGAGGGTGGCCGGACAAGAGCCACCCGCTCCGCGCACACAGCGTCGCCGCGACACGGGGAAAGCGGCGCTCCACTATCAGCGCGATCACAGCAGAGCCGGCAAGACGGTGGGCCGCGGCAGCGAGGTGACCGGCGGCTCATTGCAGACTCCGGGAGCCTGAGGTCGAGCGGGCCACGAAAGTACTACCGCAGTTTCAGGTGAGAAATACAGGTGATCGCTCATGTGCCGATGGCTGGCCTATTCGGGAACACCCCTGCTGCTTGACACGATCCTCTACAAACCCGCTCATTCACTGATCGATCAGAGCCTGCACTCCAAACTCGGCGTGGAGACGACGAACGGTGACGGGTTCGGCGTCGGGTGGTATCCGGAGGGCAGTGACGGCACCCCGGCGCTCATGCGAGACGTCGGCCCCGCCTGGAACAACCGGAACCTGCGGGAGCTCGCGGACCACGTCACCTCGCCGTTGTTCTTCGCCCACATCCGGGCGTCGACGGGTACGGCGGTACAGCAGACGAACTGTCACCCCTTCCGGCACGGCCGCTGGATGTGGATGCACAACGGCTCCATCGCCGGCTTCCACGCGATGCGGCGGGATCTCACCATGCTCGTCGATCCCGCGCTGTACTCGGGTATCGAGGGGACAACGGACTCCGAGACGATGTTCTACCTGGCGCTCACCTTCGGCCTGGAGGAGGACCCGCCGGGCGCCGTCGCCAGGATGGCCGGGCTGGTGGAACGCGTAGCCGGCGAGCACGGCGTGGAGAACCCGGTTCAGATGACGGTCGCCGTCACCAACGGCACGAGTGTGTGGGCGTTCCGCTACTCCAGCCAGGGCGCCTCGCGGTCGCTCTTCTACAGCAGCCGGGTGGACTCGCTGCGCAAACTGCACCCCGAAATGACCTTCCTCCAGGAGGTGTCCGACGCAACCCGCCTGGTGGTGTCCGAACCCCTCGGCGACCTGCCGGGTGCCTGGAACGAAGTACCCGAGAGCAGCTACGGCGTCGTACACCCCGGGGCCGATGAGTTGTGTGCTTTCACCCCAGAACCGGCATGACGCGGGGCGGCATTGTTCACAGCCCCCGACAGGAGACCTCCCATGAAGGACTCAATGCTGAACCTGGCAGTGGACTACCCGCTGCTGAACATGTTCGGGACGGCGCACTTGGCCCGCCCGGGCTTCCCGTCCCACGTGCAGTGCGAGGACAGGTCGCTCTGATCGGCGCGCACCTTGCCGTCGGCGTCGACGAGGCCGTCGGCGGCCTCGACCGCGTTGCGGAAGCGGGTGACGGAGGTACGTATACACGCGAGGAGCTCGGTGGTGGCCTCGTCCCGGGTACGGGGGTAGTCGGAGGCGTGGCGGGGAGCAAGGTAGTCGGCGTTGTCGCAGTGCAGGGGGCCGACGTCGAAGTACGGGGGGTGGTCGTTGGCGTTGATCGCCCCGGCGCGGGCGTCGGCCATCTCGGTCAGGGTGACGGGCTCCCAGGGCAGTGCGGCCCGGGTGATGTCCTCGTGATTGTCACCGGTGAAGGCGTGGGCGGGGCCCGTCGGCACGGCGGCCAGAACGGTCGTCACGAGGGCTGCGAGAGCCGTGCAGGACGTTCGGAGCAGGCCTGGCGGCCTCGGGCATCGACGGATCCCTGAGCCCTCCTGGCCGGCACCCGTACGGGAGCCACTCGACGGGGAGCCCGGTCCGACGCCGGACGCGGAGGCCTTCGAACGCCTCTCCGGCCGCGAGAGCACAACCATGCCTCCATGCTGCGCGCCCACACCCGGCTCCGCATTCGTTGCCTCTTTCACAGCCCTGAAATGCGACTCCTGGCCTCCGGCTCCGAGAGCGCCGCGGTCCGCGCGCACACCTCCAGCTCGTCGCGTGGACCGTCCTGCCCCTCTGCTACGTGTTCGACAGCCTCGACGTCCTCACCCCGTACGACGCCCTCGCCGCGAGACAGACCGGCCCTCACTCGGTCGCAGGTTCAGGGGCGCCGTACCTGCTCGTGCCCACGACGCGCTGTCGCGCCTTCGACTCCACGTTCGGCTCGCCGAGGCGGCCGTCCGTCGCGAGCGACGCCGCCTGACCCAGCGCCCCGCCAGACCCGCTGCTCGGTACAACGTGTTGTTACGAGCAGCGTCAGGG
>NZ_JBSGXU010000158.1:15102-19330 GCF_053610205.1 Streptomyces sp. NPDC054932
TCTTACTCTTCTTTGGGCTCTGGGTGGTGGCCTTCGTAGGCTAGCTCGGGCGCTTCACCCAGCGCACCGCTCTCCCCGCTTTTTTTAAAATGTTGTTGTACCGAGCAGCGTCCGGCTTCGAACACCGCCCCGAGCCTCGCGGCGGAGCACCAGTGGAGCTGACGGACTGTCACCAAAGTCAGCATTGGGTCAGCATTGGTCCTGGCAAAGCTGACCCCACCAGGTCACACATGGGAAAGTACGGTGCCACGAAATCAGCTACCGGGATCCCCTGCAGCGGGCCCCTACGGAACGATCTCCGCGCGGCGTCACCTTCGCTCCAGCTGATCGCGATCCGATCGACCCGATCTAAAAACGTGCAGGTCAGCGCACCCGTCCGCGTGCCTTCAGAGGGCCCGGCGGGAGCGCAGGCGCAGGGATCGGGAGGCCGTCGTAGCCCTTTACTTCGCCGTAGCGGGTGCCTTCCATCCACTCCTTGCGAAACTGGACGATCTCCTCGTTGCTCCGGCCGATCCAGTTCCAGAACCATTGGATCGCTCCACGTTTCCGCAGGTCAGAGCGTTACGCGTCCCTCAAAGTCAGCAAAAGTCAGCATCAGGGCACCACGGCCACGGGCCTGACCAGGAGTTGCTCGGCATCTCGCCCGACGTGGCCCACAATTACCCGAGGTAGTCGATTCGGTCTCTCAGCCTCCGTCTCCGGACCAGTCACGGATCAAGCTCCCGCCTGAACAGCGGCAGACTGCAACCCTCTGACAGGAGTGGTGGCTGTCCGCGCAGCACACAGGCCTCCGTCCTTCAGCCGGTGGGCAGGCTTTCGGTCGTCGGGCGGCGGCGGACGCCGTCCGCGGTGAGCTGTACGAGTTCGCGGCGGACGGTGTCGTGGTGGGTGGGGTGGAAGCCGGGGACGGAACCGATGCGGGCGCCGGAGGTGGGGTCCCAGATCTCCAGGCCGGGTCCGCCTGCCGAGTACAGCAGGCCGTCGGCGGCGAAGAACCGGCCTTCCGGGCCTCCGAACGTCGCCGTCTCGTCGGGCCCCGAGCCGTGGACGCCGAGGTCGACCATGCGGGTGACGTCGAAGACGCGGGCGCCGGGGACCACTGCCTCGTCGTCGTCTCCGAGCCCGCCGAGGACGATCCGCGCCTCGTCCAGCCAGACCATGGGCCGGTTCCAGTGGTACTCGCAAGGAGGCAGCCGCCGGAATTCGACGGCGGGCTGCTCGCCGTGCCAGGCGGACTCCCCGTCGGCGAACCACCGGGCGAGGTCCCAGGTGACGGGCTGGCCCAGCGGGTGCCACAGCCAGGTGTCCGAAGCCAGGCGGGTGCCGCCCGGGCTGAGGTGGAGCGCGCCGTGGAAGCTGTGCGCCCAGGCGGCCTCCTTCTCGGACTCCGGCATCAGGAGGACGGGCTCGCCGGTCGCCGGGTCCGTGCCCGCGATCCGGTTCCACCGGGTGCGGTGCAGGACGACGTCGCGGCCGGCGTGCTCGGTGAACAGGAGGGAGTAGGGGACGGTCTCGCTGTGGTACCCGTCGTTCTCCAGGACCGCGGTGACCGCTCCGGTGGTCAGGTCGATCACCTCGCCGGTGCGGCCGAAGTCGACGGCGACGGCGGCGAACCGGCCGTTGCGGGAGGCGTGCAGCCGCAGGGCCTTGTCGTGCCCGTTCCACGGCTCCGCATCAGCCGGCACGCTGACGCCGGTGGTGGCCAGGTGCGTGCAGGAGCCCGCCTCGGCGTCCCACAGCAGGATCCGCCCGTCGGCCGCGAGCAGCAGCAGTCCCCGCTCGGTTGGAGCGAGGTCCAGGACCGTACCCGTGTCCGCGGGGAACGGGACCAGGGGTCCGGCGCCCGGGACGGGGCGGGAGGCATCGATGGTCTCAGGGCGCCCGACGGAGTCGACCACGCTCCCGTACGAGGTGTCCGAACAGTCCTCACAGATGCGGCCGGTGGTGACCGGCCGGCCGTGTTGGGCTTCTTCGCGGCACAGGGCGCATATCCGCTGATGCTCGAGGCCGTGCCCGGTGTAGTGGATGGAGAAGTCGACCTCGTCGGTCGCGGTCCGGATGTGCTCGCAGACCGGGAGGCCGTAGGCGGGGGCGTCGTGGCCGCAGGCGAGTGCCATGGTGGTGTCTCCTCGAAGTGGTGTTCCGGGCAGGTGGCCGCAGGGTCGGCCACCGGTCGTCCCATTCCATCCGACGGAATACTCGATTCCGGCCCGGTGCAGCATGCGGCGGCCTGATCGAACGCCTTCCCGCGTCCGTTCGGGCAGAGTCGGGCGCAGACGGGAACCACATGTTCGGACGGGGCAGTTCCCGTCGCGACAGGCCGACGCCAAGCGGATGCCAAGCCGATGCCAGGCGTTCCAGGGCAGGGTGGGAGAGACCGCGGCGGCGGCTGTGGTGGTTCGCCGCGCAGACCGGCCGCGGCCGCAACAACCCCTCCCGCGGGCCCCGGTTCCGGCCGTCGGCCCGAACACCAGATCGGCGGTGCACCCCCGTGCTCCTCACCCTCCCCGTCCCGGCTCCGGCCACCTCATCCGTTCCCGCCGACAGGGTAGGAGCGGTAGCACCTCCGCGCAGCCGCAGGTCCGCACCCGGCGGTTCCCGGCACGGCAGCCCCCGGTGCGGGCCGGTGGGCGTGTTGGTGACCGCCGAGGACGCCTTGACGGCAGAGGGTGCGCGGGCGCGGCTGCGCGACTACGCCGGGCTGCGGCCCCTGCCCGCTGCAGAGCGGCACCGGGCCGATGTGCACCTCGTCTTCGCGGACCGGTTCACCGGCGCCACCTTGGATCTCCTGCGTTCGCTGGCCGCCGACGCGCACGATCCGGGAGCCGGGGCAGTGCTGGTGACGGGCGAGGTCCCCGACCGGTATGTCCTGCCCGCCGTGCAATACGGTCTGCGCAGCGTGGTGGCACGCACCGCAGCGGGATTCGATGCGGTGGCCGAGGCCGTCCGGGAGACGGCCCGGGGCAACGCCGTGCTGCCGTCTGGGCTCCAAGGAGCACTCATCGACCAGGTGCTCGGTCTGCGTAGCAGCGTGCTGGAACCCGCCGGGCTTACGTTCTCGGGGCTGGGGATCAGGGAGGTGGAGGTGCTGCGGCTGCTCGCGGAGGGCCTGGACACCGCGGACATCGGGCGCCGGCTGAACTACTCCGAGCGTACGATCAAGCAGGTGATCAGCGGGGTGACGGGTCGGCTGGGCCTGCGCAACCGCACCCAGGCGGTGGCCTACGCTTTCCGGCACGGCGCACGCGATCCGATGCTGCTGGAGACCAGCCTGCCCGGGGTCTTCGCCGCCGGGGACGTCAGGAGCGGTGCGGACGCGGCGTATGCCGGTACCCCTCCGGACTGCTGACAAGGATCCGGGACGGGGTACGGGCGGGCCGGTCCGGCTCCAGGATGCCGCGAAGGTTGGAGACGTAGGAGTGCAGAGAGGTGGTGGGTTTGGCAGGCGTCCGCTGCGTCCAGAGCACGTGGACGAGCCGGTCGACCGGGACATTTCGACCCCGGGCCGAAAGGAGGATTCCCAGGACGGTCCGCGCATGTCGGCGCCCGACCGTCACCGGCCGCCCGCCGACCCGGACATCGAGCGGCCCGAGAACTCCCACCTCCATCATGATCGGCCAAATGTACCAACGGCCGCGCCTCGGATCGCGTCTGCACCCAACACGCCGACGTATGCCAGGAAGGGAACAGCCGGACGCAATCAGTGGCAGGACTGTACGGTCCGGGTGGTGGCTCCATGACAGGTCACGAGGGCGGCTGCGGAAGCCGTCGTACGTGCTCGCGAATGAGGACGTGGTGGGAGGCGGGCGGGCTGATGAAGGCCCGGACCCGTCTCGCGCTCGCCCGGCCTGAACCCGAGCCGGGCGCCGCACCGCAACGCCGGAGTTCACTTGCGGCACCTGCGGCCTTGAGAGCCGGCCCCCGGGGTGCCAGCCTGGGCTTTCCTGCAACCACCGCATCACACTGCGGGCTGTGGCTGGCGAAGTTCGGCCTGGCCGAAGAGGAGTGCGTAGCCGGTGGGGAGTTGGTGGAGGATGCGGGTGAGGAGGTCGGGGCCGGTGAGGCGTGTGACGACGGCGAGGACGGCACCGGTGTCCCAGCGGGCAACGGCCGGGCTGGTGCCGGCGCGGGCGGCCATGTCCTTGATGAAGCTCCAGCCGGTGAGCCGTTCGGTGGCGGGGATCTGGGCGGTCAGGGCCAGGGCGGCTTCGACGGGCAAGGCCTGGGC
>NZ_JBSGXU010000159.1:0-19003 GCF_053610205.1 Streptomyces sp. NPDC054932
ATGGGGGGGCCCGGGGCGGCATACCCCGGGCTCCGGGGCCACCGGGCTTTCAGGCCCGGATTTCTCTCACTTCCGGCGTGCCAGGCGGGGGAGCCAGGACTGCCGGGCCGTCGGACGACGGCCGAAACGTACACACCAGGGGACGAGTACAGATGCGACGACCGGCACAGGTCACCAGGAAGACCCTGATCACCATGGCTGCCGCGGGGGGTGTCCTCGCTCTGGGCGGGGGCTACGCACACGCGGACTCCGGCGCCACGGGACACGCTGCGAATTCTCCGGGACTGCTGTCCGGGAACAACGTGCAGGCGCCCGTGGACGCGCCGGTGAACGCCTGCGGCAACACGATCACGGTGGTGGGAGGCCTCAACCCGGCCTTCGGGAACCACTGCGCCAACGGCTCGGGTCACACCAAGCCGCCCAAGCCCGACCACCCGGGCGACGACGAACCGTGCGACGACCACCCGGGCGGTCCCGGTGGTCCGGGCAACCCGGGCAACCCGGGCGGTCCGGGTAACCCGGGTAACCCGGGCGGTCCCGGTAACCCGGGCGGTCCCGGTAACCCGGGTAACCCCGGTGGTCCCGGTAACCCGGGCAATCCCGGTGGTCCGGGCGCCCCCGGTAACCCGGGTGGACCGGGCAACCCTGGCGGTCCGGGCACCCCGGGCAACCCTGGCGGTCCGGGCACCCCGGGTAACCCCGGCGGTCCGGGCACTCCCGGTAACCCCGGCGGTCCTGGTACTCCCGGGAACCCGGGCAATCCCGGTGGTCCGGGCACCCCCGGCAACCCCGGTACCCCGGGCACGCCGGCCAACCCCGGCACGGGACCCGTCACCCCGGTCACGCACCCCGGTCCGGGGACCGGGAACAACCCGGGGCAGGCGGTCGGCCTCGCGGCCACCGGCTCCGGCGACGTCCTCACCGCCGGGCTCCCGCTCGCGGGCGGCCTGCTGCTCGCCGGCACGGTGCTCTACCGCCGTGCCCGCAACGCCGCCTGACGGACGCTCACGGCGCGGGCCCCGCCCCCGGGGCCCGCGTCACCAGGTCGCGCGGACCTGACGGATGATCCGGCGGCGCAGTCGCACGCGGCGGCTGCCGTCCCGGTACAGGCTCAGCCTGTCGAGTTCCCAGTTCCCGTACTCGGCATGATCGGTCAACAGGCGGGTCGCCTCCGAGCGAGGAACACCGCGGGGCACGTACACGTCGACAAATTCGTATTCCGGCATCGCATCTATTGTGCGGGCACCGGCCCGCTACGGATAGCGTCTGCTCTATGTCTGATGCCGCTCTGCCCACTGTTGCCGAGGTACGCGCCGCCGCCGAGGCGGTCAAGGCCGCGCTCGACCGTCACCTCGCCGCGGTCGAGCGCAGGATCGGGGACGAGGACCCCGACGTCTACGCCGCGTTCAACGAACTCGCCGCCGCGGCCGAGGTGTACGACGAACTCCTCTACGACCGCTACGACGAGGTCACCCCCTTCGAGATCCCCACGCCCGAGGACGGCGTCCCGTACACCGGCCCCGCCGAGCCCGCCGCCTTCAGCGTGCTCATCCGCCGTGACTACGCCGTGGTCGAACCGGCCCGGCTGATCGCCCAGGCCGAGCGGGTCGCAGCGCACGACCGGGACGCCGATTTCGTGGGCGACGGCGGCAGCGCCGACGCACTGGGCGTCCTCTTCGGCGAGTACGAGCCCGATGAGATCGCCTCCCGCTACAAGGACTTCGGGCTGGAGGAGGGCGACTCCACGCTCTGGATCGCGGC
Organism: Streptomyces sp. NPDC054932; assembly: GCF_053610205.1. Taxonomy (NCBI): domain Bacteria; kingdom Bacillati; phylum Actinomycetota; class Actinomycetes; order Kitasatosporales; family Streptomycetaceae; genus Streptomyces; species Streptomyces sp. NPDC054932. The sequence continues at coordinate 1,762 of NZ_JBSGXU010000159.1, forward strand.
CTCCGAGGAGGTGGCGGAACCGGGGGAGTGGCTGGGCTCGCCCTTCGGGCACATCGATCCGCAGGACGTGCTGCACCGGTTCGACGTCAGCTCGGTCTTCGACGAGGAGGCCGACGAGTTCGACGAGGACGAGGCCGCGGAACCGGGACTGACCCCGGCCTGACCCACCGGCCCGATCGCGGCCCCGGACGTGCCGGACACCGTGGCCCCCGCCCTCCCGGGCGGGGGCCACGGCCGGCTCTCACTGCGGTTGCGCGCCCGCCGTCGCCAGGGCCGTCAGCAGGCCCGTCAGACGCGTCGTACGCGGCTTCGCGGGCACCTCGGCCACCGCGCGCGGCAGCGCCTGGTCGACGCCGTGCACCACGGACAGGTGCCGCTCGCCCCGCCCGAAGGCCGTGTAGACCCAGTCGCGCGACAGGGCCTGCGCCGCGTCGCCCGGCAGTACGACGACCACCGCCGGCCAGCGCGAGCCCACGGCCTGATGCGCCGTCACCGCCCAGCCGTGCCGCACCCGGGACTCGACCAGGTCCTTCGGTACGACGACCCGCGCACCCGCACGGTCCAGGTGCAGGCCCTCGGCGTCGGCCGACACCACCCGGGCCGGCAGCGCCCGCCCGGCGGACGGCACGTGGACGACCCGGTCGCCGGGGTCGAAGCCGCCGAACCGGCCCGGACCCGGGTTCAGCCGCTCCTTCAGGGCGGCGTTCAGTGCGCGGGTGCCCGCCGAACCGCCGTGGCCCGGGGTGATCACCTGCACGTCGTCCGCCGGGATCCCGAAGGCCCGCGGCACCGACTCGGCGACCAGCTGCACGGTTCGGTGCACGGCCTCCCCGGCATCCTGCACCGGCACGATGACGACCTCCTTGCCGGGGGCGTCGACCTGGTTCAGCTCCCCGATGCCGATCCCGGACACGAGCTCCCCGAGGGGGCCCGGGTCGGGGGTGCGGGAGACCACCTGCGGGCAGGTACGGGCGGCCAGCACATCGGCGAACACCCGCCCGGCCCCGGCGGACCCGAGCACTCCGGGATCCCCGGAAAGCACCAGCCGGGCCCCGTCCGGTACGGACTCCACGAGTGCGGCCGCGGTCTCCACGTCCAGCTGCGGCCCGTCCAGCACCACGAGCAGGTCCAGCGCGAACTGTCCGTCCGCGTTGCGTCCCGGCCCCTCGGTCCCGGACAGCAGCCCCGCCACGCTCACCGCGTCCTGACCGCCCGGGGAGTGCGCGGCCACGCAGACGCCGAGGCCCAGCTCCCGGGCCGCCGCGGCCAGGGCGAACGGCTCGGCGCGGGCGGCCTCGCCGCCGGTGTGGGCGACCAGGCCGTGGCCCGCGACCGTGCGGATCAGTTCGGCCGCGGACGGGCCCGGCGCGGCCGCGGCGGCCCGCTCCCAGTCCGCGGGCGCGTCGAAGGTGCCCGACGCGAGCCGCGCCAGGCCGTCGGCCAGGCTCTCCTCGGCCATGGCGGCACCCTCCAGGCCCACGAGCACGCGTACGGGCTGCTCCGCGTCCTCGGCGTCCTCGGCGGGCGGCGGCCCGAGGGACTCGTGGAAGACCAGCACCGAGCCCTCGGCGATGGCCTGTTCCAGCGCCTCGGCGGGATCCGGTACGCCGTACTGGGCCAGGGCCTTCTCCAGCACCGGGGCCTCCAGCGCCGTGTGCCCCTTCAGCCCCGCCCGGACCAGCAGCCAGCCCACCAGGACCGTGGTGCGGCGCTCGTCCCCGGGACCGGCTTCGGGGCCCAGCAGCGCCCGCGCGAAGCCGTCGGCCTGCGTCGGTCGCACAGTGGGGACCGACAGCAGGCGCCAGGGGTTCTCGGCGAGCTGCCCGGCGGCGTCCTCACCGAGGGCCGCCGCGGCGGGGCCGGCCAGGGCCTCGGGGGCGCCGCCGCGGGCCAGTACGGCCCGTACGCCGTCGACGGCGTCGGCCGAGGGCGCCGCCGCGGCCACCGGCGCCGGGGCGGCCGGGCGCGGCGCGGCGGGAGCGGGGGCCGGCCTGCGGGGCGCGGCCGGGGCGTCGTCGAAGTACACGGCGGGGGGCTTGTCCCCGCTCTCCACGGCCCGTACGGCGGCCAGCAGGTCGGCGGCCTTCCCGCTGAGCTTCGCCCCGGCCTCGACGGGCCCCTCCCGTTCGGCCTTGCGCCGGGCGATCCGCTCGCGCTCGATCTTCTGCGCGGCGAGCTCGGCCTGGGCCTCGTTGAGCGCGGGCGCCACCTGCCCCCCGGCGTCCGTTCCGGCCCCGGCCCCGGCCTCGGGCTCGGCCCCGGCCCCGGCATCGGCCTCGGGCTCGGCCTCGGGCTCGGCCTCGGGCTCGGCCCCGGCCCCGGCCTCGGCCTCGGCCTCGGGCTCGGCGTCGGGCTCGGCGTCGGACCCGGCCGCGTCGTCGGCCGCCGCAGGGGCCGGGTGGCCGGCTCGGTCCTCGGCCCCGGCGGGTTCGGCGGTACCGGAGCCGTCCTCGGCGTCCGCGGCCCGTGCCTCGTCGGGCTCGGTCTGGTCCGCGTCGGCCGGCGAGGCCTCGGCGGCCGGTTCCTCGGCGGCAGCGGGCTCGGCCTGGCGGTCCGTACTCACAGCGTGCTCCAGTCCTGATCGGGGTAGCGGTGCACCGGAGCCGAAACATCGTCCAGCGCCCGGCAGATCTCCTCCGGAAGACTAAGGGCCTCCACCGACAGTGCCGCCGCGAGCTGGGCGGACGTCCGCGCGCCGACGATCGGCGCCACCACCCCGGGCCGGTCCCGGATCCACGCGAGCGCCACCTGGAGCGGGGTCACGGCCAGCCCCTGGGCCGCCGTCACCACCGCGTCCACGATCCGGCCCGCGGCCTCGTCGAGGTACGGGTCCACCAGGGCGGCCAGGGACTCCGAGGCGCCCCGGGAGTCCGCCGGGGTGCCGTCCCGGTACTTGCCCGTCAGCACCCCGCGCCCCAGCGGCGAGGAGGGCAGCAGGCCGATCCCCAGGTCCAGCGCGGCGGGCAGCACCTCCCGCTCCACCCCGCGCTGGAGCAGCGAGTACTCCATCTGGGTCGAGGCGATCCGGGTGCGCACCCCGGGGGCGGCGAGCTGCCAGGTCGCCGCCTTCGCCAGCTGCCAGCCGCAGAAGCCCGCCAGCCCCGCGTACCGGGCCCGGCCGCTGCTCACCGCCAGGTCCAGCGCCTGCAGGGTCTCCTCCAGCGGGGTCGCAGGATCGAAGGCGTGCACCTGACACAGGTCGACGTAGTCGGTGCCCAGCCGGTCCAGCGAGTCGTCGAGGGCCGCGAGCAGGTGCCCGCGCGAGCCGTCGAAGCGCCGGTCGGGGTCCGGCACGCTGCCCGCCTTGGTCGCGATCACCAGGTCCCGGCGCGGGACGAGCCCGTCCAGCAGCCGCCCGAGGAGGAACTCCGCCTCGCCGCCGCCGTACACGTCGGCGGTGTCCACCAGCGTGCCGCCCGCCTCCCAGAAGGTCTTCACCTGCTCGGCGGCGGCCTCCTCCCCGGTGTCGCGGCCCCAGGTGAGGGTGCCGAGGCCGATCCGGGAGACGCGCAGGCCGGTGCGGCCGAGATGCCTCTGCTCCATGAGCGCTGAGACTACTGGGGCGCTGACGCGGAGGACCCTGGCGCGCTACAGTCCCCGCACACCAACGTTACTGATCGGTAAACCGGTAAGGGGACGACACATGCGGCTCGGCATCAATCTTGGTTACTGGGGCGCGGGCATGGACGCCGACAACCTCGCCGTCGCCCAGGAGGCCGACCGCCTGGGTTACGACGTCTGCTGGGCCGCCGAGGCCTACGGTTCCGACGCCCCGACCGTGCTCGCCTGGGTCGCCGCCCAGACCGAGCGCATCGACGTCGGCTCGGCGATCATGCAGATCCCGGCCCGCCAGCCCGCGATGACCGCCATGACGGCGGCCACCCTCGACTCGCTCACCAAGGGCCGCTTCCGGCTCGGCCTCGGTGTCTCCGGCCCGCAGGTCTCCGAGGGCTGGTACGGCGTCAAGTTCGACAAGCCGCTCGCCCGCACCCGCGAGTACGTGGAGATCGTCCGCAAGGCGATGAGCCGCGAGCGCCTCTCCTACGAGGGCGAGCACTGGACGCTGCCGCTGCCCGGCGGCCCGGGCAAGCCCATCAAGCTGACCGTGCACCCCGAGCGCGAGCACATCCCGCTCTACATCGCCGCCATCGGGCCCAAGAACCTGGAGCAGACCGGCGAGATCGCCGACGGCGCACTGCTGATCTTCCCGGCCGCCGAGCACCTGGAGGCCACCGCCCTCACCCACATCCGGGCGGGCCGCGAGAAGGCCGGGCTGACCATGGACGGCTTCGACGTCTGCCCGACCGTGCCGCTGGCCCTCGGCGAGGACGTGAACGCGCTCGCGGACATGTTCCGCCCCTACACCGCCCTGTACGTGGGCGGCATGGGCAGCCGGAAGCAGAACTTCTACAACCAGCTGGCCCAGCGCATGGGTTACGAGAAGGAAGCCGCCGAGATCCAGGACAAGTACCTGGCGGGCGACAAGACGGGCGCGGCCGGAGCCGTCCCGCACTCGCTGATCGACTCGACCACGCTGCTCGGCCCGGTCGCCCGGATCGCGGACGGGATGCGGGCCTACGCGGAGGCCGGGGTCACCACCCTCACGCTGGCCCCGGCCGGATTCACCCTGGACGAGCGGATCGCCGCACTGCGCGCCGGCACCGAGGCCATGGAGCTCGCCGGTCTCGCCTGATCGGGACGCCGGCGCGGGTCCGCTCGCGCCGGCTCGGGCTTCTGCGGCCGTGGTGGGGGCTCGGGGGGTCTTCCCCGCCACGGCCGACACAGCGAACAACGCCCCGGACGCCCGCCGGGTTACGCGCGACGGGCCAACCCCCGATTTCGTTCATTCGGACGAGTGGGGCGACCCATCGGTTGCCCGCCCCGCCGACCGGCGTTTGACTCGTTCCATGCTCTCTGCCCGCAGCCTGTTCCAGGAGATCGTCGACAACGACGACTCCTTCCAGCTGTTCTGCTCCATCGCCGCCAGCGGGGAGACCCAGGGCGGCTGGGAGAACGCCCGCATCGCGGCCCTCGTGCCGGACGGCATGCGCCATCTCGCGGCCAAGATCACCAGGCACGGCGCCGACGAGGACAAGCACGGCCGGATCTTCCACGCCCTGCTGCGCAAGCGAGGCCTGCCCGCGGTCCCGGTACCCCCCGAGACCGACTACACGATGCTGCTGGAGCGCCGCGGCATCGGCCTCGCGCACGACAAGCTGCGCCGCGAGGAGGCGCTGACCGAGGAGGACATCGTCGTCTACCTCGCGCACAGCCGCGTCACCGAACAGCGCGCCGCCGACCAGATGGACATGCTGGTCAAGTACTTCGGTGACCACCCCGAGGTGGGCAGGGCCATCCACATGATCAGCAACGACGAGGACAACCACCTCGCCTACTGCCACGAGGAACTGCTGCGCCTCGCCCGGTCCGGCTACGGCCGGACCATCCAGCGGGTGCTCCGCGAGAGCGCGCTCGCCGAGATCTCCGTCTACCGGGACGTGAGCCTCGCCGTCATGGGCCACATGGGGCGGCTGCTGCACTGGCCCGCCCCGAAAGCGGCCGCGCTCGCGGTCGGCATCCACGGGATGTACGCGTACGAGCGGTTCAGCGGCTGGCACCGGATGGTGAACCTGCGGATGCCCGAGCGCCTGGACGCCCTCGGCGGGCCGCCGGCCGCCGCGCCCGGCTTCGGCCACGCCCCGCGGGGCAGGGAACTCAGAGCCAGCCCCGGCGCTTGAACATCCGGTGCAGGCCCAGGCACGCGGCCGCCATGACCACCAGCACCGCCGGATAGCCCCAGACGTGCCCCAGCTCCGGCATGTGGTCGAAGTTCATCCCGTAGATCCCCGCCACCATCGTCGGGACAGCCGCCATCGCCGCCCAGGCCGAGATCTTGCGCATGTCGTCGTTCTGCCGCAGACCCATCTGCGCCAGATGCGCGGCGAGCGCGTCCGACAGCAGCCGGTCCAGGCCCTCGATGTACTCGTTGGCCTTGGTCAGGTGGTCGGCGACGTCGCGGAAGAACGGCTGCGCGTGCTCGTGGACGAAGGGGACCTCCCCGAAGGCGAGCCGGTCCATCGGCTGCAGCAGCGGGCTCGTCGCCCGCCGGAACTCCAGCACCTGCCGCTTGAACCCGTAGATCCGGGCGGCGGTGTTCTTGGTGTCCGAGGCGTTCGGGGCGAAGACGTCGGCCTCCAGCTCCTCCAGGTCCGCCTGGAGCTCGGCCGCCACCTCGATGTAGTGGTCCACCACCGCGTCCGACACCGCGTACAGCACCGCCGTCGGGCCGTGCCGCAGCACGTCCGGCTCCTGCTCCAGCCGGTGGCGCACGGCGGCCAGCGGAGCCCCCTCGCCGTGCCGGACCGTGACGACGAACGAGTCCCCTATGAAGACCATCAGCTCGCCCGCCGTCACCGTGTCCGTGCCCTCGTCGTACAGCACCGGCTTGAGGACGACGAACAGCGAATCGTCGTACACCTCCAGCTTCGGGCGCTGGTGCGCGGTCAGCGCGTCCTCCACCGCCAGCGGGTGCAGGCCGAACTCCTGGCGGACATGGTCGAATTCCTTGGCCGTCGGCTCGTGCATGCCGATCCACAGGAAGGCGTCACCGGTCGCCCGGGCCTCGTCCAGGGCGTCCGAGAAATCGTCCGGCCCCTGGGTGCGGCGGCCGTCCCGGTAAATCGCGCAGTCCACAATCACGCGGGGCATTCTTCCCTGCCCACCGCCCGCCCGCACGCTCCCGGCAGCGCATACGCTGGCCCCATGGCCACGCTGATCCTCGTACGACACGGGCGGTCCACCGCCAACACCGCTGGGCTGCTCGCCGGATGGACCCCGGGAGTGGCCCTCGACGAGCGCGGCGCGGAGCAGGCGGCCGCGCTGCCCGGCCGGCTGGCGGGCGTGCCGCTGGCCGCCGCCGTCACCAGTCCGCTGCAGCGCTGCCGGGAGACCCTCGCACCCCTGCTGGCCGCCAGGCCGGACCTGGAACTGCACACCGACGAGCGGATCGGCGAGTGCCACTACGGCGAATGGTCGGGCCGCAAACTGTCCGAGCTCTCCGACGAACCGCTGATGAAGATCGTCCAGCAGCACCCGTCGGCGGCCGCCTTCCCCGGCGGCGAGTCGATGCGCGCCATGCAGGCCCGCGCCGTGGACGCCGTACGGGAGTGGGACGCGCGGATCGAGCAGGCGCACGGCAGCGACGCCGTCTTCCTGATGTGCTCGCACGGCGACATCATCAAGTCCCTTGTCGCGGACGCCCTCGGCATGCACCTGGACCTCTTCCAGCGCATCCACGTCGACCCCTGCTCGGTGACCGCCATCCGGTACACCGCCACCCGGCCCTTCGTGTTCCGGCTCGGCGACACCGGCGACTTCGGCTCGCTCGTACGGCGCCCGGCGACGCCGGAAGCCGTCGCGTCGGACAAAGACACCGAAGACGCCGGGAACGCCGTCGTGGGAGGCGGCGCGGGCGCGGCTTGATCGCCCGGCGCAGTAGGGTGGACGGGCCAACACAAGGGCGCAGACCTGCCCCTGCCACCGAGACTTGGAGACTGGACGTGCCCCGTCAGGTGTTCCTCTACGACCCCCCGGACCGCTTCGTGGCCGGCACGGTCGGTCTGCCGGGACGCCGTACGTTCTTCCTGCAGGCCTCCGCCGGCCCCCGCGTCACCAGCGTCTCCCTGGAGAAGACCCAGGTCGCGGCGCTGGCCGAGCGGATGGACGAGCTGCTGGACGAGGTCGTACGACGGACCGGCGGCAACGCCCCGGTCCCGGCCGTCGCGCCCGCCGAGGCCGCCGACACCGCGCCGCTGGACGTGCCGGTCGACGAGGAGTTCCGCGTCGGCACCATGGCCCTGGCCTGGGACGGCGAGGAACAGCGCATGATCGTCGAGGCCCAGGCGCTGGTGGAACTCGACGCCGACTCCGACGAGGACCTGGCCGAGGCCGAGGAGCGGCTGCTCCAGGACGAGGAGAACGGCCCGCCGATGCTGCGGGTCCGCCTCACCGGCGCCCAGGCCCGGGCCTTCGCCAAGCGGGCCCTGGACGTGGTCAACGCCGGCCGCCCGCCCTGCCCGCTGTGCAGCCTGCCGCTGGACCCGGAGGGGCACGTGTGCCCGCGCCAGAACGGCTACCGGCGCCAGGCGTGAGCGACACGGGGGAGAAGATGGAGGAACTGCTCGCCAAGGGCGAGCTCACCGTCATAGGCCGGATCCGCGAGGCATCCAACGCCGTCCTGCTGTGCACCGTCACCTACGGCGGCGTCAGCGCCGACTGCGTGTACAAGCCGGTCAAGGGGGAGCGGCCGCTGTGGGACTTCCCCGACGGGAACCTCGCCCAGCGGGAGGTCGCCGCCTACCTGGTCTCCGAGGCCACCGGATGGGGCCTGGTACCGGCCACCGTGCTCCGCGACGGCCCGTACGGCGAGGGCATGGTCCAGCGCTGGATCGAGGCCGAGCAACCCGGTCAGGACTCTCCGGACTCCCCGCTGGGCGGGCTCCTCGGCCTCGTCGACGGTGAGGAGGCGGGGGAGGGCTGGAAGGCCGTGGCCCTCGCCGAGGTCGGAGAGGGCCGCACCGCGCTGCTCGTGCACGCCGACGACCCCCGGCTGCGCCGGCTCGCCGTACTCGACGCCGTGATCAACAACGGCGACCGCAAGGGCGGCCACCTGCTGCCCGCACCCGACGGACGGCTCTACGGCATCGACCACGGGGTGACCTTCCACGCCGAGGACAAGCTGCGCACCCTCCTGTGGGGCTGGGCGGGGGAGCCGCTGACCGGCGAGGCGCGCGAGGTGCTGACCGCGCTGGCCGCCGAGCTGGCGCAGGGAGCCCCGCTCGCCACCCGGCTGGCCGAACTGATCACACCGGTCGAGCTGGCCGCCGTACGGGACCGGGTGGAGCACCTGCTGCGCACCGGAACGCATCCGCAGCCGTCCGGACAGTGGCCGGCGATCCCCTGGCCACCGGTCTGAACCAGCCATCGGCCGTACGCACAGAATCGGCCAGACCGCAAGAGTGCCGATCAAGACAACAGTGCAGGTCCAGTTCGTTTCCGGAACATCAGTCCGGTTAGGCTCGAGACATGCATGCCTGGCCCGCTTCTGAGGTCCCCGCCCTTCCTGGCAAGGGCCGCGACCTCCAGATCCACGACACCGCGACCCAGGGGACGATCACCCTCGCCCCCGGTCCCGTCGCCCGTATCTACGTCTGCGGCATCACTCCGTACGACGCGACCCACATCGGTCACGCGGCGACCTACAACGCGTTCGACCTCGTACAACGCGTGTGGCTCGACACCAAGCGGCAGGTCCACTACGTCCAGAACGTCACGGACGTGGACGACCCGCTCCTGGAGCGGGCGCTGCGCGACGGCCAGGACTGGACCGAGCTGGCGGAGCGCGAGACCGCACTCTTCCGCGAGGACATGACGGCCCTGCGGATGCTGCCTCCGCAGCACTACATCGGCGCCGTCGAGGCCATACCCGGCATCGTGCCGCTGGTCGAGCGGCTGCGCGACGCCGGCGCGGCGTACGAGCTGGAGGGCGACGTCTACTTCTCGGTCGAGGCCGACCCGCACTTCGGCGGGGTCTCCCACCTCGACGCCGAGGCGATGCGGATGCTCTCGGCGGAGCGGGGCGGCGACCCCGACCGGCCCGGGAAGAAGAACCCGCTGGACCCGATGCTGTGGATGGCCGCACGTCCGGGCGAGCCGAGCTGGGACGGCGGCTCGCTGGGCCGCGGCCGGCCGGGCTGGCACATCGAGTGCGTGGCGATCGCCCTCGACCACCTGGGCATGGGCTTCGACATCCAGGGCGGCGGCTCCGACCTGGCCTTCCCGCACCACGAGATGGGCGCGTCCCACGCGCAGGCGCTGACGGGCGAGTTCCCGATGGCCAAGGCGTACGTCCACGCCGGCATGGTCGCCCTGCACGGCCAGAAGATGTCGAAGTCGAAGGGCAACCTCGTCTTCGTGTCGGCCCTGCGGCGCTCCGGAGTGGACCCGGCGGCGATCCGGCTGGCGCTGCTCTCCCACCACTACCGGGCCGACTGGGAGTGGACGGACGCGGTCCTCGAAGAGGCCGTGGCCCGGCTGGAGCGCTGGCGTGCGGCCGTGTCCCGGCCGGACGGGCTGCCGGCGGACGCACTGGTCGAGGAGGTCCGCGAGGCCCTCGCGAACGACCTCGACGCCCCTGCGGCGCTCGCCGCGGTGGACCGCTGGGTGGACGCCCAGAACGCCACGGACGGCGACGACGAGTCGGCCCCCGGCCTGGTCTCCCGGACCGTGGACGCCCTCCTGGGCGTGGCCCTGTAACCCGGCCGTAGCGACACCGATGCCCCTGGCCCACCGGCCGGGGGCATCTCCCTTTCCGCGGGCCGGGGACGGGGACGGGTCGGGGACGGGTCGGGGACGGGCCGGGCGCTGCCCGGACCCGGTCCTCAATCGCCGGACGGGCTGAAATTCAGCTCCGCCGGCGTTTGAGGCGCGGGGTGCGTGGCGGAGCCCCGCAAGGCCGGGCGCAGCCCGGGGCGCTCGCGCCCCGGCGCCGCGCGGGCTACGTCTCCGGTGCCTCCGGGGGGCCGTCCTCCTCCGGCGGGGCCGCCGGGGGTTCGCCTCCGGCGGGGTCCGGCTTGCGCTTCGGGGGGCGGGGGAGGCCCCCGCTCGTGTCGCGGAGGTACGAGCCGTCGCCCGGCTCCGGGGCCGGGCCCCCCGCCGGGTCCCGCCGCCGCAGGTACCGCTCGAACTCCCGGGCGATCGCGTCGCCCGACGCCTCCGGCAGGTCGGCGGTGTCCCGCGCCTCCTCCAGCGTCTGGACGTACTCCGCCACCTCGCTGTCCTCGGCGGCCAGTTGGTCCACGCCCAGCTGCCACGCCCGCGCGTCCTCAGGCAGTTCGCCCAGTGGGATCCGGATGTCGATCAGATCCTCCAGCCGGTTCAGCAGGGCCAGCGTCGCCTTCGGGTTGGGCGGCTGCGACACGTAGTGCGGCACCGCCGCCCACAGGGACACCGCCGGGACACCCGCATGCGTACAGGCCTCCTGCAGGATGCCCACGATGCCGGTCGGGCCCTCGTACTTGGTCTCCTCCAGATCCATCGTCCGCGCCAGGTCCGCGTCCGAGGTCACCCCGCTCACCGGCACCGGCCGCGTGTGCGGAGTGTCCCCGAGCAGCGCGCCCAGGATGACCACCATCTCCACGCCCAACTCGTGCGCGAAGCCGAGGATCTCGTTGCAGAACGACCGCCACCGCATGGACGGTTCGATGCCCCGCACCAGCACCAGGTCGCGCGGCTTGGCACCGCCGATCCGCACCACCGAGAGCCGGGTCGTCGGCCACGTGATCTTCCGTACCCCGTTGTCCAGCCACACCGTCGGCCGGTTGACCTGGAAGTCGTAGTAGTCCTCGGCGTCGAGTGCCGCGAAGACCTCGCCCTTCCACTCCCGGTCCAGGTGTGCGACCGCACCGGAGGCCGCGTCACCCGCGTCGTTCCAGCCCTCGAACGCGGCCACCATGACCGGGTCGATCAGCTCGGGCACGCCCTCAAGCTCGATCACCCAGGTCTCCTTCCGAAGTTCCCTTGCGTACGTGGGTCAGCCTAAGCCTTGATGAGCCACCGGCCACAGCCCACGACAGAGGGGCGGTTCCCCTCGGAACCGCCCCTCTTCCCCACCTGCGTGAGAGCTATGCCTTGCGGCCCAGCATCTCCTCGACCCGGGCACGCACGGACTCGTCGTCCAGGCCCCGGATCGTCACCGTCGTACGGCGGCGCAGCACGTCGTCGACCGTCTCGGCCCACTCGTTGTCACGGGCGTAGGCGACCTGCGCCCAGATCTCCGGACCGTCCGGGTGGATCCGCTCGGCCAGCGCCGGGTCCTCGTTCGCGAGACGCGCGATGTCGAAGGCCAGCGAACCGTAGTGGGAGGCCAGGTGGCGGGCGGTCAGCGGGTCCATCCGCGTACCGGGCTCCCGGTCCACCAGCAGCCGGTGCGCGACCGCGTTCGGGTTGGCGACACCGGGCAGCGCGATCCGGCGCACCAGCGACTTCACCGGCTCCATGTCGTCGGTCAGCGGGCTGCCCGGGAGCTTCGCCAGCTTGTCCATGACCACACGGCCGATGTGGCGGTAGGTCGTCCACTTGCCGCCGGCCACCGACAGCATGCCGCCGGCGCCCTCGGAGACGACCGTCTCGCGCTTGGCCTTCTCGACCCCGCCGGGGCCGCCGGGCAGCACCCGAAGGCCCGCGAACGCGTACGTCATCAGCGAGCGGTCCAGGTCCGCGTCCTTCACCGAGAAGGCCGCCTCGTCCAGGATCTGCTGGATGTCGGACTCGGTGGCGCGCACGTCCGCCGGGTCGCCCTCGTACACCTCGTCGGTGGTGCCGAGCAGCAGCTGGTCCTCCCACGGGAGGGCGAAGGTGATGCGGTACTTGTCGATCGGGGTGGCCATGGCGGCCTTCCACGGCGACTTGCGCTTCATGACGATGTGCGCGCCCTTGGAGAGGCGGATCGACGGCATGGAGTGCTTGTCCTCCATGCGCCGCAGGTGGTCCACCCACGGGCCGGTGGCGTTGAGCACGACGCGCGCGTCGACCCCGAACTCGGTGCCGTCGAGACGGTCCTTGAGCTCGGCGCCGGTGACCCGGCCGCGCGTCTTGCGCAGGCCGGTGACCTCGGCGTGATTGAGGACGACCGCGCCCGACTCGACGGCCGCGCGGACCGTCATGACGGCCACGCGGGAGTCGTTCATCTGGTGGTCGTAGTAGACCGCGACGGCCTTGAGGTTGTCCGTCTTCAGGCCGGGGTTGTCGGCGACGGCACGGGCCGGGGATATGACCTTGCCCATGCCGTCGCCGAAGGCCGAGAGGGCGGAGTAGGCGAAGACGCCCGCGCCCAGCTTGGCCGCACCCACCGGACCGCCCTTGTAGACCGGCAGGTAGAAGGTGAGCGGGTTGACCAGGTGCGGGGCCACGTCCTTGGCCAGCACCCGCCGCTCGTGGTGGTTCTCCGCGACCAGCTTGACCGCGCCGGTCTGCAGGTAGCGCAGACCGCCGTGGACGAGCTTGGAGGAGGCCGAGGAGGTGGCGCCGGCGAAGTCGCCGGCGTCCACCATGGCAACCCGCAGGCCCGACTGCGCGGCGTGCCACGCCACGGAGGTGCCCAGGATTCCACCACCGATGACCAGCAGGTCGTACGTGGCCTTCGACAGCTGCTCACGGGTCTGGGCGCGGCTGACGTTGGCACCGGCGGTCGGGTGCGTGCCCAGTGCGGGAACGCTCTGCAGGCTGCTCATATCTCTCTTAGCTCCTCGTCGATTGACTCAGCTGAGTGCGGTCAGCTGGCGTCTTCGTCGTCGACCCAGCCCATGGAACGCTCCACGGCCTTGAGCCAGCTCTTGTACTCGCGGTCCCGCTGCTCGGCGGGCATCCGCGGGGTCCACTCCGCCGCGCGGCGCCAGTTGGCGCGCAGGGCGTCGGTGTCGGGCCAGAAGCCGACGGCCAGGCCGGCGGCGTAGGCGGCGCCGAGGCAGGTGGTCTCGGCGACCATCGGGCGCACCACGGGGGCGTCCAGGAAGTCCGAGAGCGTCTGCATCAGCAGGTTGTTGGAGGTCATGCCGCCGTCAACCTTGAGGGCGGCGAGTTCGACGCCCGAGTCCTTGGTCATGGCGTCGGTGATCTCGCGGGTCTGCCAGGCGGTGGCCTCCAGGACGGCACGGGCGATGTGCGCCTTGGTGACGTACCGGGTGAGGCCGGCGATCACACCGCGGGCGTCGGAGCGCCAGTACGGGGCGAACAGGCCGGAGAAGGCCGGCACGAAGTAGGCGCCGCCGTTGTCCTCGACCGAGGAGGCCAGGGTCTCGATCTCGGCCGCGGACTTGATCAGGCCCATCTGGTCGCGCATCCACTGGACGAGCGAGCCGGTGACGGCGATGGAGCCCTCCAGCGCGTAGACCGGCTGCTGGTCGCCGATCTTGTAGCCGACCGTGGTCAGCAGGCCGCTGTAGGAGTTGATGACCTTGTCGCCGGTGTTCATCAGCATGAACGTTCCGGTGCCGTACGTGGACTTGGCCTCGCCCTCGGCGAAACAGGTCTGGCCGAACAGCGCGGCCTGCTGGTCACCGAGCGCCGAGGCGACCGGGACACCGGCGAGGACGCCGTCCTTGACGTGGCCGTAGACCTCGGCGGAGGACTTGATCTCGGGGAGGATGTCGAGCGGCACCTCCATGGACTCCGCGATCTTGGCGTCCCACTCCAGCGTGTGGAGGTTCATCAGCATGGTGCGCGAGGCGTTGGTGACGTCGGTGACGTGCACACCGCCCTGGGCGCCGCCGGTGAGGTTCCAGATGACCCACGAGTCCATGGTGCCGAAGAGGATGTCCCCGGCCTCGGCGCGTGCACGCAGACCCTCGACGTTGTCGAGCAGCCAGCGGGCCTTCGGGCCGGCGAAGTAGCTCGCCAGCGGCAGGCCGGTCTCGCGGCGGAAGCGGTCCTGGCCGACGTTGCGACCGAGCTCCTTGCACAGGGCGTCGGTGCGGGTGTCCTGCCAGACCAGCGCGTTGTGGACCGGCTCGCCGGTGTGGCGGTCCCACAGGACGGTGGTCTCGCGCTGGTTGGTGATGCCGACGGCCTTGACGTCCGCGGCGGTGATCTCGGCCTTGGCGATGGCGCCGGCGACGACCTCCTGGACGTTGGTCCAGATCTCGGTGGCGTCGTGCTCGACCCAGCCCGGCTTCGGGAAGATCTGCTCGTGCTCCTTCTGGTCGACGGCGACGATGCGGCCGTCGCGGTCGAAGACGATGCAGCGGGAGGAGGTGGTGCCCTGGTCGATCGCGGCGATGAAGGGGCCGGTACTGGTGGTCATGTTGGCTGCTCCTGGCAGGTCTGGTGAGTAGGCGGAATCAGGAGGGCGGTGCGGATCTTACGATCTTGCCGGTACTGCTGATCAGGCGAACGCGATGTTGTAGAGACCACCGGCGAGCACGGCACCGACGAGCGGGCCGACCACCGGGATCCAGGAGTAACCCCAGTCGGAGCCGCCCTTGTTGGGCAGCGGCAGCAGGGCGTGCACGATGCGCGGACCGAGGTCGCGCACCGGGTTGATGGCGTAGCCGGTCGGGCCACCGAGCGAGAGACCGATGCCGACGACCACGAACGAGGTGATCAGGACGCCGATGACACCGAGGCCCTTGCCGCCGTCCTGGAGGCCCTGGGTCAGGATCGCCAGGATCAGGACGGCGGTACCGATGATCTCGGTCGCGAGGTTCTGCACGACATTACGGATCTCGGGGCCGGTGGAGAAGATGCCGAGCACCGGACCGGCCTGGTCGTGCGGGTGCGGGTCCTCAGGACCGAGCTTGGCGTCGCGGATGTGCTCCGGGTCGGCCAGGTGGACGCGGAACTGTCCGTAGTAGGTGATCCACATCAGGACCGCTCCGAGCATCGCGCCCAGCAGCTGGCCCGCGAAGTAGACCGGGGTGTCGCCCCACTCGCCGGTCTTGACGGCGAGACCGACGGTGACCGCCGGGTTCAGGTGCGCACCGGAGAGCGGCGCGGAGACGTAGGCGGCGATCAGTACGGCGAATCCCCAGCCGAACGTGATGGCGAGCCAGCCCGCATTGCGGGCCTTGGAGCTCTTGAGTGTCACTGCGGCGCAGACGCCACCGCCGAGCAGTGTGAGCAGGGCGGTACCGATGGTCTCGCCGATGAAGATGTCGGAGCTGGACACCCGCGACTCCTTTGTACGTCCAGGGGTGGGCGGACACCGGGTCCCTCCGGTGGTTCCGCGCACTCGGTGAGTGCTGCACCGGTCCGTGGCCTTGTCGCATCCTAGCGCGTATTGCCGGTAGGTGTTCGACAATGCCGACCGATGAACGGCAGTTTTCCGCCCAAGTGAAGAACGCGTCAAGGGTCGGCCAGGCCAAAGTGTCGGATCGTTACCGGTAGGTGCGATCAGCCAAAACCAGCCATCTCAAGGCCGGGATGTGGCGAAAAACAGGCATAAAGAGGCCAGGGTGTGGCCAGGACCTGTTAAAGGAAGCTCAGAACCGGCCTGCGCCGAGATCGCGTGAAACGGCGCGCGCACAGTCCCGCACCGACGCCACCAGGGCCGCACGGGGTTCACCGGACTCGCCGCAGACCCGTTCCACCGCGCCGGCCACCGCCACCGCGCCGACCGGCATCCGGCGCCGGTCGTGGATCGGCGCCGCCACCGAGGCGATGCCCTCCCAGGTCTCCTCGACGTCGGCGGCCCAGCCGCGCGCCCGGGTCAGGCCGAGGATCTCCTCGAAGCCGGCGCCGTCCGTGACCGTACGGGGGGTGAAGGCCTCGCGCTCGACCTCGTGCGCCTGGGTGTGTGCCACCGGGTCGTACGCCGACAGCACCTTGCCCAGCGCGGTCGAGTGCAGCGGCTGCATGGCCCCGACCTCCAGCACCTGACGGCTGTCGTCGGGCCGGAACACGTGGTGCATGATCAGCACCCCGCTCTGGTGCAGCACGCCCACGTACACGCTCTCGCCGCTCGCCCGGGCCAGATCGTCCGTCCACACCAGGGCGCGGGCACGCAGCTCGTGCACGTCGAGATAGCTGTTGCCCAGGCGCAGCAGCTCCGCGCCGAGCTGATAGCGACCGGAGGCCGGGTCCTGCTCCACGAAGCCCTCGGCCTGCAGGGTGCGCAGGATGCCGTGGGCCGTGCCCTTGGCCAGGCCCAGCGAGGACGCCACGTCCGAGAGTCCCAGCCGGCGCTCGCCGCCCGCCAGGAGTCGCAGCATCGCAGCGGCTCGTTCGAGCGACTGGATGTTCCGTGCCATCTCGCAGCCTCCTGCTGACCTTCGGTACTACTGACCATCTTGACGCGGTTCGACAATGCTGAACAGTATCGGTCGATGCCGACCTTGCGCACCGTCGGAGATCTGTTCGTCGTACTCTCGCCGGGGCACCTCCCGGCAAGTCCCCGCCACAGAATGCAGTCCGCCACGTGGGACACCCACACCGGGGCCGCTGCCTCGCGGTTACCCTGGCCGCGTGCACCCTTGACACCGAGGGGGTGCAAAGCCGACAGCCGTCGCATCCCAGGGAGCACAACCATGGCTTCGTTGCCCAACCTGCCCGCTGACACCCAGACCCGGGCCGATGCCCTCAGAGAGGCGCTCGCGACCCGTGTGGTCGTCGCCGACGGGGCCATGGGAACGATGCTGCAGGCGCAGGACCCGAGCATGGAGGACTTTCAGCAGCTGGAGGGCTGCAACGA
>NZ_JBSGXU010000160.1:0-18940 GCF_053610205.1 Streptomyces sp. NPDC054932
CGGGGGCAGCGCCCCGGACCCCCGCTCCTCGTACGCCGGACGGGCCGACTCGCCCCGGCTACTCCTCGCGGATCGGGATGCGGCCGTTCACCGGCGGGGCGGCCGGGGACGTGGTGGTCGGCGGCGGGGTCTGGCCCATCGAGGCCAGGAGCTGGCGGGCCACGCCCAGGCCCGTGCCGCCCATGGTGAGCGCCTTCGCGAACATCTCCGACATGCCCTCGGCCCCGTTCAGCAGGACCATGTGCTCCACGTTCCCGAAGGCCCCGGCACCCGCCTCCACGATCGCCGGCCAGTTCTCGGCCAGCTGCTGGGCGACGACCGCCTCCTGGTTCTCCGCGAGCGCGGCGGCCCGCGCCTTGATCGCTTCCGCCTCGGCGAGACCGCGGGCCTTCGCCGATTCCGCCTCCGCGAGGCCCCGCGCCTGGGTGGCCGCGGCCTCCGCCTCACCCGTCGCCCGCGTGGCCTTCGCCGAGGCGATGCCCCGCGCCTCCACGGCCTGGGCGTCCGCGGTCGCCGCCGTCGTCACCCGCGTGGCCTCGGCGGCCGCCGCGAGCTCGGTCTCCCGCGCCTTCGCCTGCGCCGCCGAGATCCGGGCGTCGCGCTCGGCCTCCGCCCGGGTGCGGGTCTCGTACGCCGCCGCGTCCGCGGGCTTGCGTACGTCCGCCTGCAGCTGCTGCTCCCGCCGGTGCGCCTCCAGCTCCGCGACCCGGGTCTCCTGGACGACGACCTCCTGGCGGGCGGCCGCCTCCGAGAGCGGGCCCGCCTGACGGGCCGTCGCCGCCGCCTTGTCCCGCTCCGCCTGGTAGCCGGCCTGGAGGATCTCGCTGTCCCGGGTGGCCTCGGCCATCCGGGCGAAGGCCGCCTGCTCGGCCTCGGTGGCCAGCCGGTTCGCCTCGGCCTGGGCGATGCGCGCGTCCCGCTGCACGGCCGCCGCGTGCGGCATCGCCAGGTTCTTGATGTAGCCGGTCGGGTCCTCGATCTCGTGGATCTGCAGGGAGTCGACGATCAGGCCGAGCTTCTCCATCTCGGTACCGCAGGCCATCCGGGTCTGGCCCGTCAGCTTCTCCCGGTCGCGGATCATGTCCTCGACCGTCAAACCGCCCACGATGGACCGCAGATGACCTGCGAAGACGATGTGCACGCGCTCCGGCATCATCTTCTGCTGGTCCAGGAAGCGGCGGGCCGCGTTGGCGATCGACACGAGGTCGTCGCCGACCTTGAAGATGACGACGCCCTTCACCCGCAGCGGGATGCCCTGGTGGGTGACGCAGTCCACGGACAGCTGCGTCTCGTTGAGGTCCAGGGACAGCTTGCGCACCGCCTGCACGCCCGGAAGCACGAGCGTCCCCCGCCCGGTGACGATCCGGAAGCCCATGCCCTGACCGAGGCCCTCGGTCTTGTGCGTGGAACCGGAGATGACGAGTGCCTCGTTCGGTTCGGCCACCCGCCACATGAGCTTGAACAGGCCGATCAGAGCCACGATTGCGGCGAGAACGATTCCCGCCACGACGCCGATAGCCATCGGCAACGCCCCCTTAGCGCGGTGCCGTTCGGCACCGACGAGGGCGAGTCTGCGCCCGGCGCGGCGCCGCCGGAAGATGCGGGCCGCGTCTTGTCGCCATCCTGATACGTACAGGTGGGACGGGGCGTCAGTTGTCGTAGGCCGCCATCACGTACACCGTGCGCGGCGGCAGGTACTCGACCACCGTCACCACCGTCCCGACGGCCAGCCGGCCGGTCCCCGCGACCGGGTGGGCGAGGAAGTGCTCCGCCCCGCCCCGGATCCGTACGATGACCTCGCCCACCAGGCCCGGCCCGACCGTCCCGGTCACCCGGCCGGTCATTCCCACCATGTCCGTGTCCGCGTCCCTGTCCCCCATGGGGTGAGGGTACGCCGCAGGGCCGCCGGACGGGATCCGGCGAGCGGCCCGCGCGGGTGGGGCGTGGCTGCCAGGAGCTACGGGGTGTCCGAGGTCCGCCTAGGAGTGGCCGAGGTCCGCCTAGGAGTGGCCGAGGTCCGCGGCCGGGAGGTCCGCGGCCGAGACCGGGACGGAGCCGCTGTCGGGCGCCGGGCGCAGGGTGAACTCGTCCGAGGCCATCGAGTCGAGGACCGGCGGGGCCGGCCGCATCGGCGCCGGCATGACCGCGGCCTCCGAGTGGCCGCCGCAGCCGTAGGACAGCGACACCAGACGGCCGTCGGCAGGACTGAACTCGTTCGCGCAGACGCCGAAGGCCTGGCCGAGCGAGCCGCCGATGGCGACCAGGAAGCCGCAGGAGACGCAGGACGCGGGCGCGGCCTGCGCCATCGGGGTCTTGGCTCCGAAGGACTCGTCCCAGCGGTCGGCGGCGGTGTGCAGCCCGTACCGCGACAGCACGCGCGCCCGGCGCATGCCGAGTTCCTCGGCGACGGAGGTGATGGAGCCGCGTACGGGGACCACCGCGCGGTCGGTGACGTCGGCGTCCTCGGCCTCGACCAGTTCGGCCATCTCGGTGGAGACGACGGAGTTCGGCGGCGGGGTGTCCTCGCCGGACCAGCCCGGCTCCAGCCGCAGGTCCTCGGCGTCGGTGGGCAGCAGGTCGCCGGGGCCCATGTCGCCGGGGCGCAGCCGCTCGCTCCACGGCACCCACTCGGGGGCGAGCAGTGCGTCGTCGCCGGGGAGCAGCACCGTTTCGTCGAGCGTGACGTTCTTCGCGCGGGAGGCGCGGGTCACGGTGACGGCCCAGCGCCAGCCGCGGTAGCCGGGTTCCTTGGACTCGAAGAAGTGGGTGACGACGCGGTCGCCCTCCGCCACGGCGGAGACGTGTGCGCCCACCACTCCGGGGAAGGCGGCCTCCTCGGCCGCCGCGCGGGCGAGTTCTACCGCCTCGACGCAGAGGCGGTCGGGGGTACGCGGGGTACGGCTTCGCGTCGTCGCAGCACTCACTGGTCTCGTTCTCTCCTACGCCGTCTCACGTGTGCGCCGTCCGTACTGTCGTCCACAACGACCCGTCGGTGCTGTCCGTACGTGGCACGGGCGGAGCGGACCAGAGGGCCGCGTCGACGTCCGCACCCGATCGGACTCCGGGCGCACCTCACTGCAACCCATTCTGCGGGATCACGAAGAGGCGCGCGGCCAGGAGCAACCGCCGGTGGCGCGCTACGCACGCTACCTCGTCTTAAGCCCCGGGCACACATGCAAGGTCCGATTCGCGGACAAGCCACCGGCCCCACGACGCGCCGGGAGGCGCCCCGGGAGGGCCGGGTGGGGCACTATGTCGAGTGTGGCACCCGTACGGTCGTCCGACGACGGCTCGGGACCGGCCAGGCGGGCCGGCCGGGCTGTCGGGCGTGCTCTGCACCTTCCGGCACGCGGGATCCGGCGGGCCACGCATGCGCACGGGGCCGGGGAATCGGGTCTCGGCAAGCTGATCGAGCTGCATGCCATCAACGGCGCCGGCGATGTGATGATCACGGTGGCGCTGGCCTCGACGGTGTTCTTCTCCGTTCCCACGGACGAGGCGCGCGGCCGGGTGGCCCTGTACCTGGCGATCACGATGGCCCCCTTCACCGTGCTGGCCCCGGTGATCGGTCCGCTCCTGGACCGGCTGCCGCACGGCCGCCGGGCGGCGATGGCGGCCTCGATGCTGGCCCGGGCGCTGCTGGCGCTGCTGATGTCGGGTGCGGTGGCCACGGGGGGCATTCAGCTGTATCCGGCGGCGCTGGGCGTGCTGGTGGCGTCCAAGGCGTACGGGGTGGTCCGCAGTGCGGTGGTGCCCCGGCTGCTGCCGCCGAAATTCTCACTCGTCAAGGCGAACTCCCGGGTGACGCTGGCGGGTCTGCTGGCCACGGGTGCGGCGGCGCCGGTGGGTGCCGCGCTGCATCTGATCGGGCCGGCGTGGCCGCTGTACGGAGCCAGCCTGATCTTCGTCTGGGGCGCTTTCGCGGCGTTCACGCTGCCGCACAAGGTGGACGAGGCGAAGGGCGAACGCCGGGCGCGGCTGTCCACGCACGAGGCGCATTCGAAACGGCCGGGCCTGCGGACGGTCAGCCGGTCGGTCCTGTGCGGGCTGCTGGCGAACGCCTCGATGCGCGCCCTGTCCGGGTTCCTGATCTTCTTCCTGGCGTTCCTGCTGCGCGAGCATCCCCTGGCCGGGCAGAGCGCGGCGGTGTCGCTGGGGATCGTGGGTGTCTCGGCGGGCGTGGGCAACGCCTGCGGCACGGCGGTGGGCGCGTGGCTGCGGGCCCGGGCGCCGGAGGTCATCATCGCGTCGGTGCTGTGTCTGACCCTGGCCGTGGCGGTGCTCGCGGCGGTCTTCTTCAGCGGGCTGTTCATGGCGGTACTGGGTGCGACGGCGGGCTTCTGCCAGGCGCTGGCGAAGCTGTCGCTGGACGCGATGATCCAGCGGGACGTGCCGGAGGCGGTGCGGACCTCGGCATTCGCCCGTTCGGAGACGCTGCTGCAGGTGGCCTGGGTGATGGGCGGCGCGATCGGCATCGTGCTGCCGCTGAACGGCGTACTGGGGATGTCGGTGGCCGCCGCGATCGTCGCCCTGGGCACGACGATGGCACTGCGCGGCGTCCTGTCCGCCCCCCGCCACCACGCGGGCACGTCCCGCCCCCGCGTGGCGTGACTCCCGTGCCTGCGGCGCCGTTGTCGGGGCTCGCCCCGTACGTGCGCTGCGCGCCCGTACCCTCAAACGCCGGGCGGGCTGAAAGACAGCCCCGCCGGCGTTTGAGGCGCGGGGGTCCGGGGGCGGCGCCCCCGGCAACGGCGCCGCACCCGGCCGACCCGGCGGAGCCGAACCGCGCCGCGCCGCAGGCCACCGGTACCCCGTGCGGCGGCGCAGCCCACCGGCCCGATAGCCTTCGGCTCATGACCGCACCGCTTTTCTCGGGTAGGGCCCGCCGCAGCGTCGCGGCCCTCGGAGCCGTGTCCGCCGGCCTCCTCCTCCTCTCCGCCTGCGGCGAGAAGCCGACACCGCTGGCGACCGTGACGGTCGGCACCTCGTCGGTGTCCGCCGAAGCCTCCTGCCACAACGACGGCAAGGAGCTCTCCATGGAAGAGGTCCAGGAGTGCCTCACGAACCTCAAGAACCCCAAGACCGTCGAGTACGCCCGGGGTGACACCCTGCGTCTCGGCGTCGAGCCGGAGATCGTCGAGGACGGCAGGCGCTGGTCGGCGGTCCTGGACGGCCAGCCGATCACCGAGCCCTCGTCGAACACGTACCGCAGCTTCCCGGGCGCCGACGTCTTCGCGACCGGTGGCCAGGGCGAGGCCCCGTCCTCGAAGAAGCTGGCGTTCCTGCAGATCGCCGAGGACGGCAAGCCGCTCGCCGTCTGGTCCTTCAACCTCAAGCTCAAGTAACCGGCGGCACCGGTGCGCGCGCTCGTCGTGACGGCGGTGGGGGCGGAGTCGGACTCCGTCCTCACCGGTCTGACCCCTCATCCGGACAGTCCGGGCCCTGAGCCGCGCGCCCTTCCCGGCGGTTACCTCATCACCCGCCGGGACCTTCCGGGCATCGCCTTCGACGTGCTCGTCGGGGGTGTCGGACCGGCGGCGGCCGCTGCCGCTGCCGCCACGGCGCTGGCCCTCGCCGACTACTCGCTCGTCGTCTCCGCCGGTATCGGCGGCGGGTTCGCTCCCGCCGCCCCGCCCGGTTCCCTCGTCGTCGCCGACGCGATCGTCGCCGCCGATCTGGGGGCCGAGACCCCCGACGGCTTCCTCGACGTGACGGAGCTCGGCTTCGGGCACAGCGTGCACCTGCCGCCCGCCGAGCTGGCCGCCCGCGCCGCCGAGGCGACCGGGGCGCTGCTCGCGCCCGTGCTGACCGTCTCCACCGTCACCGGGACCGCCGCCCGGGCCGCCGTGCTGGCCGCCCGGCATCCGATGGCCGGGGCCGAGGCCATGGAGGGTTTCGGGGTCGCGGAGGCGGCGGCCGCGCACGGGCTGCCCGTGCTGGAGATCCGTGCCGTGTCCAACGCCGTGGGCCCGCGTGACCGTGCCGCCTGGCGGATCGGGGACGCGCTGACCGCGCTCACCGGCGGCTTCCGCGTGCTGGGGCCCG
Source organism: Streptomyces sp. NPDC054932 (assembly GCF_053610205.1). NCBI lineage: Bacteria > Bacillati > Actinomycetota > Actinomycetes > Kitasatosporales > Streptomycetaceae > Streptomyces > Streptomyces sp. NPDC054932. Next base: position 6,046 of record NZ_JBSGXU010000160.1, read on the forward strand.
TACTCGCGAACTGGGGAGAACGCCATGAGCAACGCCTCGAGCAGCGGTGAACCGCTGAAGATCGCCTATTCGCCCTGCCCGAACGACACCTTCGTCTTCGACGCGTGGGCGCACGGCCGGGTCCCGGGCGCGCCCGCCCTCGACGTCACCTTCGCGGACATCGACATCACCAACGGCATGGCCGAGCGCGGCGAGCTGGACGTGCTGAAGGTGTCGTACGCCGTGCTCCCCTGGGTGCTGGAGGAGTACGCGCTGCTGCCGTGCGGCGGGGCCCTGGGGCGTGGCTGCGGTCCTCTGGTCCTGACCCGGGAGCCGGGGCTCGACCTGGCCGGGCGGACGGTGGCCGTGCCGAGCGAACGTTCGACCGCCTACCTGCTGTTCCGGCTGTGGGCGGCGGACGTGCTGCCGGAGGGCGTCGGCAAGGTGGTCGTGCTGCCGTTCCACGAGATCATGCCGGCGGTCCGGGACGGCCGGGTCGACGCCGGACTGGTGATCCACGAGGCCCGGTTCACCTATCAGGACTACGGACTGCACTGCCTGGCCGACATGGGCGAGCACTGGGAGTCCACGACCGGCCTGCCGATCCCGCTCGGCGCGATCATCGCGAAGCGCTCGCTGGGTGCGGAGCGGCTGCGCGCGCTGGCCGAGGCGGCCCGCGCGTCGGTCCGGATGGCCTGGGACGACCCGGAGGCCTCCCGCCCGTACGTCCGCGCGCACGCCCAGGAGCTGGACCCGGCCGTCGCCGACCAGCACATCGGTCTGTACGTCAACGAGTTCACCGCGGGCCTCGGCGACTCCGGTTACGCGGCGGTGCGCGGGCTGCTGACCCGGGCGGCGGCCGAGGGGCTGGTACCGGCCATCCCGCCCGGCTCGCTGGACTTCCCGCAGGGCTGATCGCCCCGCCCACGGCTGCGCCCCGCCGCTCTTTCGAGTGGCGGGGCGCAGCCGTACGCGTACGGGTCAGACGTCGAGCTGGTCGGCCACCGCGCGCAGCAGTCCGGCGATCTTCGTGCCGTGCACCTTGTCGGGGTAGCGGCCGCGCTCCAGCATCGGGGTGATGTTCTCCAGCAGGGTCGTGAGGTCCTGCACGATCGAGGCGAGCTCGTCGGGCTTGCGCCGCTGCGCCGCCGCGACGGAGGGCGCCGGATCCAGTACTGTCACGGAAAGTGCCTGGTCACCGCGCTGGCCCGCGACGACACCGAACTCGACGCGCTGGCCGGGCTTGAGAGCGTCCACCCCGGCGGGGAGCACCGACGAGTGGACGAAGACGTCGCCGCCGTCGTCGCGGGAGAGAAAGCCGAAGCCCTTCTCACTGTTGAACCACTTGACCTTGCCGGTAGGCACGTCCGTCCTCTGTCCTTGTGCTCGTCGGGGGTCCGAAGGGCCGCGAACGGCTCCGGACAACAGCGCAGCGGGCCATGTGTGACCCGCCACGTCAAGGCTAATGGTCGGGGGCCGGGTGACAAGACGTTCCCCGGTCCTTCACGGTCGGCTCCTTCGGCCAGGGAACTACCCTGGTGAGGTGACTGTTACTCCTCATTCAGACGAAGCGCGGCCCGGCGACGGACTGGTCAGGGCCGGCGGCATCGTGTTCATCGCCGGGGCCGTGGCCACGCTGGCGACGATGGCTCCGCTGTTCCTCGACATCGACCCGTTCCCGTCGTACGCGTGGGCGGTGTGCATGCTCATGGGCGTCGGCTTCGCGATCTCCGCCGCGGGCGTGCTCCGCTCGGCCGCGGCACAGCGCAGGGCGGCCCGGGCCTCGCAGGCGTAGCAGCGCTCAGACGGGCTGGGCGGCGAGGTATCCGGCGAGCCACTGGGGCAGCGCGGTGAGGTCGGGCAGCACCACGTCGGCACCCGCCTCGCGCAGCTCCTGCTCCGGGCACGGGCCCGTCGGCACCACCACGGACAGCGCGCCGGCCGTACGGGCCCCGCGCACGTCTCCGACGTGGTCGCCGACGTAGACCTGTGCCCCGTACTCGCGCAGCGCACCGGCCTTGGCCTCCGCCCAGAGCCAGCCGACGACCGCGTCCGCCTCGATCCCGAGGTGGTCCAGGTGCAGGCGGGCGTTGGGCTCGTGCTTGGCCGTGACGACGATGGCGCGGCCGCCGAGCGCCTGCACGGCCTCGATCGCCTCGCGGGCGCCCGGCATGGCCGGCGTCGGGTCGATGGCGTGGGTGGGATAGATCTCCCGGTAGCGGTCGGCCATGGCCGGGATCTGCGCCTCCGGGAACCAGTGCGCGAGCTCCTCGTCCAGCGGCGGACCCAGTCGGGTGACCGCCGCGTCGGCGTCGATGAACGTGCCCGTTTCGGCGGAGAGGGCCAGGTAGGCGGCCCTGATCCCGGGACGCGAGTCGATGAGGGTCATGTCGAGGTCGAAGCCGACGGTGAGGTTCATATCTGTCATTGTGCCGAGGCGGCCGTACGGGAAGCGGACAGCGGGCCTACCCCGGTGGAACGTACGCCGAGGGTCGCCTCCCCGGCCCGCCACGGCCGGCGTCCCGCTCCGCCCCGCACCCTGCTCCCTCCGCCGCGCCCGTGAATCCTTCGGATCCGTCCTCAACCTTTTCCCTGCGGCGGCGCTCAGGACAGGGACGAGAGACACGACGTGAAGGGGAGGGCGGATGCCGCCAGGCACCGAGCACGACTCCGGGCACGGCCCCGGAGAGGATTTCGGGGGCGACCGCGGCCTCGACTTCGAGGCCTTCGCCCGGGCCGGTCAGCGCAGGCTGTACCGGACGGCGTACCTGCTGTGCGGGAACGCCGACGGCGCACGCGATCTGACCCAGACCACGCTCGCGAAGCTGTTCCAGCACTGGCGGCGGGTGTCCGCCGCCGACCATCCCGAGGCGTACGCCAAAGCCGTGCTGACCCGGACCTTCCTCGCCGAGCGGCGACGACGGCTGCGGGACCTGCTGGCCCACCGGCGCGCCGGCCCGCCGCCCCGGCCCGAGCACGCCGACCTGCGGGTCACCCTGCTCGCCGCGCTGGCCGAACTCCCGCCGCGGGCCCGCGCCATGGTCGTCCTGCGCTACTGGGAGGACCTGAGCGTCGAGACCGTGGCCGAGCTGCTGCGCTGCAGCGAGGGAACGGTCAAGAGCCAGTGCTCACGCGCCCTGACGAGGCTGCGCGCGCAGCTCGGCGAGGCCCACATCTACGCCACCGAGAACTGAGGAGACGCCATGGGTACCAACGAAGACCTCGCCGAGGACCGGACCGCCCTGCTGCTCCGGGAGGCGATGGACCGCGCCACCGAGGAACTGCCCGCGCCGGCGGACCTGGTGGGCCCGGCCCGTGCCCAGGGCCGGCGCCGCAGGGCGCGCGCCCGGGCGGCGATCGGCGGCGGGGTGCTGGCCGTCGCCGCGCTGGGCGTGGCCGGAGCGCTCGCACTGCCCGGCGGTGACGGCGCCCGGGACGCGGCCGGATCCACGGGGGTGGCGGCCGCGCCGCCGCAGGCCGTCCCCCAGCCGCCCGTCCACATCGACCCGACTCCGGGCCAGACCTCGATGGCCGACCTGCCGCCCGCCGAACGGGCACGGCAGGAGGCGTTCCAGAACCGGGCCGTCGGCGTGCTGCAGGACCTGCTGCCCGAGGCGGTCGGCACCGTGCGGCGCACCGACCTCACCGTGAGCCTCTACCGGGCCACCAAGGACGGCAGGACCTTCGACATCGTCTTCTCGGTGCGGCCGTCCGACGGCACGGCCGAGCCGTGCCGCGAGATCAAGGGCACGGTGTGCGCGAAGGCCACCCTGCCCGGCGGCATCGCGGCCGACGCGGCGACCTCACCGATCAACTCCGGCACGGTCACCGAGACCCGGGTCGCCTTCCGCTACGGCGGCAGCGACGTCCGGCTGACCGTCAACCCGGACGACGCCTCGAACACCTCGGCGCCCGTCACCGGCGACCAGCTGCTGGAGCTCGCCAAGGCTCCCGCCTTCCTCGACCTGGTCAAGGATGCCGACCAGCAGCCGATGGAGCAGAAGCAGACGCTGGTCCCGGCCGGCTGAGACCGGCAGCGGACGGCGGGCGGGCGCGCGGCCGTCAGCGGCGGCGCGCCCGCCACACCAGGTACAGCACGGAGGCCACCGCGGCCCCCCGCAGCAGCCACGGCCACATGCCGTGCAGGGCGCCGCCCAGCTGGTCGTCGGACAGGCTCTCGCCCCACGTGCCGCCCCTGCGGCCCCACACCCACACCACCGCCCCGGCCAGGACCGCGCCGGGCGGGCCGAAGACGGCCCACTTGCGTTCGGCCGGCCCCAGCACGCGCGAGGCGTACGGCAGGAGCCAGCCGATGACGAGGAGCAGCCAGTAGCCGGTGACCAGTCCGGCGACGAGGACGGCGGCCGCCAGCAGCAGGAGGGCGTTCGGCCGCGGGCGGGCGGCCGGGGCCGCCGGGGCCTGTGCTCCGGGGTCGGCCGCCGCCTTCTTCGCGCGCCGCCGCTCGCGCAGGAACCGTACGAGGCTCCGCGCGCGCCCGCTCTCCTCCCCGGGCGGCGCCGCCTTCCCGGCCTCCGCCTCCCGCTGCTCCTCGTCCGGTTCCTCCTTGAACAGGTCCGGGATCTCGATGCCGCCGGCGAAGCCCTCGACCTGCGGCCCCGACCCGTACGTCCCCGGGGCGACCCGCCACCAGTCGGGTTCGGCCCCGCCGGAGGGGCCGAGCTCGTCCAGCCCGGCCAGGTGCGGCGGCACGTTCTCGGGCTCCGCGGCCGGGCGCTCCGGCGGCGCGCCCCGGCGGCGCAGGCGGCCCGGTCCCCGCTGGACGGGCACCGACAGGCCGTGGTCGGAGGGTGCGGCGGGCCCGGTGGCGGCAGGGTCGGGGCCCGGCCGGGATCCGGCGGTGGCACGGGTGTCGAGGACCTCCTCGGGCGTGCCGATCCGCTCCAGGATGCGGCGTACGGCGGCCGGGGTGTCCGGCTCGTACTTGGCGCGCCGACGGTCGATCTCGTCCCGCAGCCCCGACACCAGCCGCATCCGGTCACCGGAGGACAGCTGCCGCTGCTGCGCCAAGTCCCCGACGCGGCTCAGATATTCGTAGACCAGGTGGTCGCTTTCGATCCCCACGCCCAGGCTCCTCCCTTACCGCCTGCCCCGAAGGTAGCGCGTGCGCCCGTGGAGCTGCTGCGGGCGCAGCGGATACCGTTGACCGGATGGGGACCGGCCGACTGACCGGCCGACGCGACCAGGAGGCGACTGTGCCCGAGGCAAGAACTGCGGCGGGATCCGCTGCCGGGAGCCCGGCGGGAAACTCCCCGCGCTCGCTCGCCGAGGCGCTGCGCGCCCGTGACGACGCGGCGCTCGCGGCCCTGTTGCGCGCCCGCCCGGACCTGCTCGGCCCGGTGCCCGGCGACGTGACCCAGCTGGCCACCCGGGCCGGGACCCGGGCGTCGGTGGTGCGCGCCCTGGACCGGCTGGACCGGTTCGCCCTGCAGAGCGCCGAGGCCCTCGCGGTGGCCCCGGACCCGTGCCCGTACCCGGTGCTGGAGGCGCTGCTGACGGGCGGCGAGGACGAACGGGCGCGCGCCGCGCTCCCCGGCGCCCTGGCCACCCTGCGCGACCAGGCCCTGGTGTGGGGCGACGAGGACCGGCTGCGGCTGGTCCGCACGGCGCGCGAGCTGCTCGCCCCGTCCGCGTCCCGCCCCTCCCCCACCGGCCTGGGCCCGACCGTCGCCGAGGCCACCGCCGGGATGTCCCCGACACGGGTGCAGGAGATCGTGGCGGCCGTCGGGCTGCCCGCCACCCACGACCCGGTGTCGGCGGTGACCGCCCTGACGGGGCTGTTCACCGACCCGGAGCGGATGTCCGCGCTGCTGGACGAGGCTCCGGCGGAGGCGCACCAGGTGCTGGGGCGGCTCGTGTGGGGGCCTCCGTACGGCGAGGTGACCCCGAATCCGACACCGCCGGTGCGCTGGCTGCGCGACCGGGGGCTGCTGCTGCCGGCGACGGCTCGGACCGTCGTACTGCCCCGCGAGGTGGCGCTGCACCTGCGCGGCGGGCTCGCGCACCGGGACACCGCGCCGGTGGCCCCGCCGGTGCCCGCGCACCGCGAGCACCGTCCGCAGCTGGTGGACGCGAACGCGGCCGGGCAGGCGCTGGCCGCGCTGGGCACCGTCGAGGAGCTGGTGAAGTCCTGGGAGCACGCCGGTCCGCCGGTGCTGCGGGCGGGCGGACTCTCCGTACGGGACCTGAAGCGGACCGCGTCCACCCTGGACACGACCGAGCAGCAGGCGGCCTTCTGGGTCGAACTCGCCTACGCGGCCGGACTGGTGGCCAGCGACGGGGAGGCGGACGAGCGGTACGCACCCACCCCGGCCTTCGACGACTGGATGGAACTGCCGCCCGCCGAGCGCTGGTCGCTCCTCGCGGCGGCCTGGCTGCCGGCCACCCGCACGGCCCCGCTGGTCGGCGAGCAGGACACCAAGGGGCGCACGCTGTCCGCGCTCGGCCCCGAACTCGACCGCTCCGCCGCCCCCGAGGTGCGCCGGCGCGTGCTGGAGCTCATCGGCGCGCTGCCCGAGGGCGGGTCCCCCGATCCGGAGACGCTGCTGGCGCGGCTCGCGTGGGAGCGTCCCGTACGCGGTGCGAGCGATCTGCGGGCCCGTCTCGCGCACTGGGCGCTGGCCGAGGCGGAGGTCCTCGGCGTGACCGGGCGGGGCGCCCTGTCCGGGCCGGGCCGGGCCCTGCTGGAGCACCGCGACCCGGCGCCGCTGCTGGCGCCGCTGCTGCCGGAGCCGGTGGACCACGTACTGCTCCAGGCCGACCTGACGGCGGTGGCCCCCGGTCCGCTGCGCCGCCCGCTGGGCGACACCCTGGCGGTGCTCGCCGACGTGGAGTCCAAGGGCGGGGCGACGGTGTACCGGTTCACGCCCGGCTCGGTGCGGCGTGCGCTGGACGCCGGTCATGCGGCTGCCGATCTGCACGCCTTCCTCAAGGAGCACAGCCGCACCCCGGTCCCGCAGCCGCTGGCCTACCTGATCGACGACGTGGCCCGGCGGCACGGGCACCTGCGGGTCGGCGCGGCCTCCTCGTACGTGCGCTGCGACGACGACGCGATGCTGGGCGAGATCCTGGCCGACAAGCGCTCGGCCGGGCTGGGGCTGCGCCGCCTCGCGCCGACGGTGCTGGCCGCGCAGGCCGAACCGACCGTCCTGCTGGAGGGGTTGCGGGCGATGGGGTACGCGCCGGCCGCGGAGTCCCGGACCGGCGACGTACTGGTGGCCCGGGCCGACGCCCACCGCACCCCGGCCCGCTCGGCGCCCGTACCGGTGCCGGACGGTCCGCCGGTGCCGGACGCGACGTTGCTGGCGGCGGCCGTACGGGCGATCCGCGCGGGCGACGTGGCGGCGACGGCGGTGCGCAAGGAGCCGGCGACGCCGTCGGCCGCCGCCGGGGTGCCGGGCGAACTCCCGCGCACGAGTGCGGCGGAGACCCTGGCGACGGTGCAGGCGGCCGCGCTGACCGGGTCGGCGGTGTGGATCGGCTACGTGAACGCGGAGGGCGCGGCGAGCCAGCGGGTCATCGCGCCGGTGCGGGTGGAGGGCGGCTTCGTCACCGGGTACGACCACACGGCGGACGAGGTACGGACGTACGCGCTGCACCGGATCACCGGTGTCGCGGAGCTGGCGGACGACCAGGTGTAGGGGCGGGTGCGGGAGTTCGGGGTGTGGGGGTCGGGTGGACTGCGCGGGACGAAACTCGCTGGTCGACACGGTGACGAGCCGTCATCCTGAGACCATGCCCGATGTACCGACCCGCCAGATCCGCGCGGCGCACACCGACACCACGATCACCGTCTACCAGGCCTACTCCCCCTCGCTCGGGCTGCCGGCCGCCCGCGACGGCCGCTTCCCGCCCGCCTGGAAGCGGGAGCGGATGACGTGGATCAAGCCGTCGTTCCTGTGGATGATGTACCGCTGCGGCTGGGGCACCAAGGACGGCCAGGAGACGGTGCTGGCGATCGAGATCACCCGCGAGGGCTTCGACCGGGCGCTGCGCGACGCCTGTCTGTCCCACTACAAGCCGGGCCTGCACGAGGACCGGACGGCCTGGAAGGAAGCCCTGCGCGGGGCGCCCACCCGGGTCCAGTGGGACCCGGAGCGGGACCTGCACCTGAAGCCGCTGCCGTACCGCTCGCTCCAGCTGGGCCTGTCCGGTCCGGCCTCCCGGGCCTACGCGGACGAGTGGACGGTCGCCATCCGTGACGTGACCCCGCTGGCCCGGGAGATCCGCGGCCTGCTCGGGGGCGGGGACGAGGCGGCCGCGCGGGCCCTGCTGCCCGAGGAGAGCCCGTACGCCGCGGGGCCGCTGGAGCACCTGGGCGCGTAGCCGGGCGGCTCGGCCGCCCGGCTGCGGACGGTTCAGGCCCGGATGATCAGGACGATGAATCCCGCGACGACGCCCACCAGCAGTGCGAGCAGGGAGTAGCGGGGCCGGGACTCGCGCAGCACCGGAAGGTAGTGGTCGACGGCGAAGCGGCCCGGCCCGGTGAGGGTGAGGGCGACGACCCCGGCGAACAGCAGCACTTCGAGCTCCACCCCCTTGGGCGGGAAGTAGGCGCTCAGCCCCCGGACGTCGAGGACGTTGATGAAGACGCCGGTCAGGGCCGCTCCGGCAAGCGGGGTGAGCAGGCCGAGGGCCAGACCGAGGCCGCCGAGGGTCTCGGAGAGGGAGGCGATGACGGCCATGGCGTCGCCGGCGGGGTAGCCGGCCGTCGTGAAGCCCTTGCCGGTCGCGGTGAGGCCCGGGCCGCCGAACCAGCCGAAGAGCTTCATCGTGCCATGGCCGACCATGCTGAGGCCGACGACGAGCCGGAGCAGGAGCAGGCCGGCGTCGTGGGTGATGGTGGTGGCGGGGGCCGAGGAGGTGCTGAAGAGCGTGCGGTCCCAGCGTGCTTGCGTCATGAGGTCCGTTCCGACGTCGCCGGTGAGCGACTGCCACCCTAGGACGCCCGCCCCCCCCCATTACCTTCTTGGTGGCCCCGCAATGGGGCGCCCGGCCTCCGGAGTTGGCATGACTTTCTCCCCCTTCGGCCAAGAGCCTTGCCATTCTCGCCAAGTGGCGCAACGCGCTGCAGCACTACGGTCTGAAGGCACCGGCACGAGCCGTCGAAGCGCGCGCAGTCCAGGTTCTCGACTTCCTCGTGGCGTTCGTGCACGACCAGCTCCTGCCCGCCCTGCCCGAGGACCAGGCCCGTGACCTCGACACACAACTCGAGTACCTCCGTTCGCAGGTCCTCAAAGTCCGGTCGTACAGCGAGACCCGGCTCAAGCGTCTGACTGGAGAGCTCGCGGAGCACCAGACCCGGACGGTGAAGTGCCCCCAATGCGGTGAGTGGGCCGTGGTCGTCGGAGAGGGCTGGGTACGAGTGTCATGCCGCTTCTGCCACGCCAGCTGGGCCGAGCCGGGCGAACTCCTCATCTACTACGTAATCCATCACGAAGTGACACCCGCAGACATCTCCGAAGTCTGCCCGAACTGCGACCAACCAGGCCTCCTGGCCGGATGCACACGCATCGCCGCCACGCCTACGGACGACGTAACGCTCTGCTTCTCCTGCGGAACGATGTTCGCGGAGCTTCCCACGACTGCGGGGACGCGGTCTACCTGATCGACAGCATGCGCGGCTACGCCGAACGGACATGTAGCACTGGGTGACTGGTCTGGTCGTCGTTTCCCCTCGTCGGACGCCTCGTTGCGCCCACGGCTTCCGCGACCGGGCGGAGGCCTTGGGTTAACTGGCCAGGGTGGTTTGCGGCGGGCCCTGACGCGAGGCTGAGAAGGGCGCATGCTTCACCCGATCGGCGTAGCAGAACCCTCCGTGTGGCCACCGCCTTCCCATACTGGTAACCGGTCGGATTCCCACACTCCGAGTCGAGAGAGTCGCGAGATCAGGACGGATGCGACGAATCTCGAGATCTCGTTCCGCGACGGCCGGACGGAAACGGAGTGCCAGTACGCGGAACGTTCGGTCGCCGCCTTCGTGGAGCACTCCCTGACGGAGGCGGCCCGGGTGCGCGCGGCCGAGGCTGGCCTGGAGGAGCTGACGGACGCGCTCGACGCGCCGCTCCGGAAGCTCGTCGAGCTAGAGAAAGGTGCGACATCATGACAAGTACCACCACCGATTTCCAGATCACATTCCGCGACGGCCTGACGGAAACGGAGCGGCGGAACGCAGAGCGTTCGGTCGCCGCCATGGTGGAACGCGGTATGGCAGCAGCGGCCCGGGACCGGGCAGAGGAGGCCCGCCTGGCCGAGCTTACGGCCCCGCTGAACGCGCCGTTCGTGAGACTTGTCCAGGAAGACCCTGCCGCTGTTGAAGCGGCAGAGAAGTTGCGCGATCACGACCTATTCGACCCTTACGCGACGAACATGCTGTTGCGGGACGGCGACCCCGACCTGGCCGCCGCGCTCCTCGCACCGCGGGAGCGTGCGAGCGTGCGGTCATCGGGCTTCGCCCCGCCCTACGACTTCACCTGGGCCTGGCACGGCGGTCACATACCGATCCACTCCACCAACAAATCCACGGGCCTGGCGAGCGTGGACGCCCGATCAGGGTCGATAGACGGTGGCGCCTCCGGGTTCGTCGGTACGCACGCCGGAATTGGCGTGGTCGGACACTCGGGCCCGGGGCGCAAGTCCGCCACGGCCGTCCTCCGCGCCAGCTTCGCCTTCCTCGTGAAGACCTTCGGCATCAACTCCACTGCCACCTCCGAAGGCGGCTTCGATGTGGCCGTTTTCGAGGACGGCCAGTTCCTGGACGTCGCGGACCACAAACTGTGGCGCGTGAGGATCAGTGCGAACGAAGAGAGGCACGGCGGCGACGCGCGGCGGTTCTTCAGTAACCCGCTCACGTTCCAGCTGGGACCGGATCACGGATACTCGGTGAACGTGGGGGTCTGGGCCCTCACCGATCGGGAGAACGGTTTCGGTGCCGCGGCGGCCCAGTCCACCATCGAGGGAATCATCGAGCGCATAGACGTGGCCGGCGGCTGAGGCGAGCCGATCACCGCCCGCCCGGCCGATCAGGATCGGGCGGGCGGTGGGGTGTGTGTTGGTGCCACGCTCGCGTAGAAGTGGTGTGCCGAGAGGAGCGCCAACTTCGCCAGTAGTTGATCTTGAGGGGCGCTCGCTCGACATCGCCGAGTGAAGCCGATACCTGGCTCAGCTTCGGCGGCGAGCGGCGGGATCGCGCTCTGCGACGTGCCGGGCAACCGCGTCGACGCCGGGGCGGGCGTAGCGCTCCAAGGATCGGACGCATGCCGGGAGCGGGCCAGCAGCATCGGGGTGGAGGTGCCACCTCGAACCACAGCCCTAAGCATCACCCAGCGCTCCATGTCCGCTGGCCGTAGCCATACGAGAGCAGGGCCGCTACGGCCCGCTGTTCGCCTCGGACCTGGTAGAGCTGATGCGCCCAGCGCATGGAGCCGCCCCGAGGACTGATCGGCCGGCGGCACCCAGCTCGACGGCGGCACCGGTAACCCGGTGCCGCCGTCGGCCGCGGCCTTGCCGGGGCCGGATCCGACGGGGACAGCACCGGCGGGCTGAAACGGGCATCGCGGGCACCGCCGCACTCGGCGTACTGCTCATCGGGCTTTTCATGCACACTGGTGGCCCGACGTCGCACCGCGGCCCGACAACCGGGGTGGGGTGGTGTCTCGGCGTCGGAGTCTTCATGCTCGTGACCGGGCTCATCCTCCTGGCAGCGCACGACGTGAAGAGCGCCCCCGCCACCGACCCGGACGACTCGTACCACCACACGTACGGCTTCCCTCCACTGATGTGAGCGGCTCCCAGGCCAGCGGTCCGGACCGACAGTCCAGGACGGAGGGCCGACCAGTTCCGGGCCGAGTTCACCGACATCGCCCACTTCGACGTGCCCTTCCGGACCCGGAAGGTGCGCGGCAGGAACCCGCTGTCCGGGTGGGACACATCCGCGCTCGCGCGCGTCAACAGCAAGCTCGACCCGGAAGGAGGGGCGACTGCGGGGAGTGGCCTTCGGACCGGCAGCTCCCAGCCCCTTGGCGCTGTCGGCCGCGGGCAGGACCCCGGCTGCCGTCACACGCACGTCCTGGGCGACAAGGGCTACAGCTCCCGCAAGATACGTGCCTACCTGCGTAAACGCGGGATCGGCCACACCATCCCCGAACGCCGGGACCAGCGGGCCAACCGATCCCGCCGCGGCCGCGACGGAGGCAGACCACCTGCCTTCGACAAGCAGCTCTACAAGAAACGCAACGTCGTCGAACGCTGCTTCAACCGCCTCAAGCAGTACCGCGCGATCGCCACTCGCTACGACAAAACCCGCGAGTCCTACCAGGCAGCCGTCACCATCGCGTCCCTGTTCCTCTGGCTCAGACCCCTTTGAAGACACTGCCTAGCCCCGTGCTAATCGCCGGAGGGCGCGGCACAGGCGAAGCAGAAGGTAATGCTGTCGTGAATGCCGTACGCCTGGTCGGGGCGCAGATCGCAGACCCGGATGACGTGGCGTACGACGGCTTCGGTGCCGCCGCACTTGGTGCAGACCTCGGTCGCACCGCTCGCGAACATGTCGGCGTTGTGGACGCCGACGTACTCGGCGGCGATGACCTCCGGCGCGAAGGCGACGTGGCAGAAACGGCAACGGGCAGTGCTCGGCGTGTGCCTGGCGCTCCGCAGCGTCGGCCTGGCGGCGCCTGTCAGCCAGGTTCCGCTCGGCCTGGCCGCGGCGCTCCGCTTCCGTTGGTGCCGCTCAGTTTCTCGCCAGCGCTGTTCGTCTGCGAGGTGGCGGGCGCCTGACTTACCCGTCGCAGCTACAGGGCACTCACCCCCCCCCATTACCTTCTTGGTGGCCCCGCAATGGGGCGCCCGGCCTCCGGAGTTGGCATGACTTTCTCCCCCTGTCGAATTGATGGCTTGGGGG
>NZ_JBSGXU010000161.1:0-18880 GCF_053610205.1 Streptomyces sp. NPDC054932
GGGAGCGCGGGGGTGGCGTCATAGCTGTTTCTCCACCCGGTGGCCGGCGGCGCCGGCCCCGCCCGCCGCGGCTAATGAGGCCTGTATCCGCCGGGCGGCCCGGCGGGGGCCGGGGTCGTCCAGCACGGCCGTGAGCGCGTCGCGCAGTTCCTCGGCCCGCGTCCTGCCGAACCGCACCCGGATGCCGGCTCCGGCCAGGGCCACCTGCTGGGCCACGATCGGCTGGTCGTCCCGGATCGGGGCGACGACCAGCGGCAGCCCGTGCGCGAGGGCCTCGCAGACGGTGTTGTGGCCGGCGTGGCAGACCACCGCGTCCAGGTGCGGCAGCAGCGCCGGCTGCGGGACGCTCTCCTGGAGCAGGACGTGGTCCGGTACGGCCCCGAGCAGGGCCGGGGGAGCGGCCAGGACGAACTGGACCTCCCCGGCGAGGCGTTCGGCGGCGCCCAGCACCGCGCCGTAGAAGCGGGCCCCGGCGGCCTGGTTGAGGGTGCCCAGGGACACCAGCACCCGCCGCCGCGCCGGGTCCAGCCGCTGCCACGGAAACCCGGACGCCGAGGGCCGGGCCCCGAAGGCAGGGCCCACGAACGCGTAGTGCGGCGGGAAGTCCAGGTCCGCTCCCACGAGTTCGGGGGTCGAGAAGACCAGCACCAGCCGCTCCGAGAACCGCGGGTCCCAGCACGTGCCGCCCTGCGGATCCGGCCCCGCGCCGAATTCCGCGAGCAGCCCCGAGATCTGCCCGGCCACCCACTCCCCGACCTTCGGGAAGTCCGCGAACGGCCGGGTCAGCTCGGCCGAGGTGCTGGCGGAGGTCACCCACGGGACGCCGAGCCGCCGGGCCACCAGGGGCCCGGCCAGGGCCTGCTGGTCGGCGACCAGAACGTCCGGTCCGAAGGTGCGGACGGCCCGGGTCACCCCCGGCACCATCGCCCGGGCCAGCGGTACCAGCGCTTCCTCCCACAGGAACCGCAGCGCACCGACCCCGCGCAGGTCACGCCAGCGTTCGTGCAGCTCCGTGTACCCGCCGCCCAGCTCCTCCCCGGCGGGCAGGATCCGGGACCGGGCGGGCAGCAGCCGGGCCAGGGCCGGGGCCGGACCGGTCCAGGCGACCTCGTGGCCCCGGGCGGCCAGTTCGGCCCCGACGGCCACGGTCGGATTGACGTGCCCCGCCAGCGGCGGCACGGTGAACAGCACCTTCACGGGACCAGCGCTCCCACCCGCGGCCGCGCCGCCGCCATGGCCGCCGCCGACGCCGCCGGGTCGGCCGTCGCGTCGAGATGGGCGAGCACGGTCTCCCGCAGGACCCCGCTGCTCTCCTTCAGGACGTCGTGCCCCAGGCCCGGCAGGATCCGCAGCTCACCGTACGGCGCGTGCAGCGCCAACTCTCGCCCGCCAGGAAGCAGTTCGGAGTGCTCGCCGCAGACGATCAGGACCGGGCAGCGCAGCCGGGCGTAGTCCGCCGGGGTGAAGGTGCGGCTCGCCGCGATGTCGTCGATGAGCGTGGTGCGGTTCAGGAGGGCGTCGGCGATGGCCGTCAGGTTGGCGGCCTTGCGCAGGCGCAGGGTGAGCAGCTCGGTGGGGACCGTGCTGTCCTCCAGGCCGAGCGCGGCGGCCGACAGGGTGTCCACCATGTTCTCCACCCAGGTCCCGCTGAGCGGGGGTTCGAGCAGGGTGAGCCCGGTGACGAGGTCGGGCCGGGCCAGGGCGGCGTGCAGGGCGAGGGTCCCGCCGTAGCTGTTGCCGACCAGATGGACCGGGCGCTGTCCGAGGTCCAGCGCGCCGAGCAGGGCGAAGAGGTCCCGTACGGCGGTGCGGCTGTCGTATCCGGACCCGGGGCGCTCGGTGCGGCCGTGGCCGCGCAGGTCGTAGAGGACCGCCTCGTGGCCGGACCGGGCCACCGGCACCGCCAGGGGGCAGTAGAAGGAGGAGAGGTTGTCGACGACCAGCCCGTGCAGGAACACCACGACGGGCCGGTCGGGGGCGTCGGCACCGGCGGTGGCCGGGAGCCGCTGGACGTGGAAGCGCAGGGAGCCCGCGCGGACGAAGGCCATGGCGGGCTCAGCCGGCCGACGCGGGGGCGGCGGAGCTGCCGGCCGCGACCCGGGCCAGCGAGGTGTGGGTGATCCGGCCGATGTGGACGACGAGCTCGCCGACGGACATGGCCAGGATGGCGTCCATGTCCTTCTCGGCGAGGAAGCCCATCAGGTCCACGTCGGCGCCGTAGCGATGATGGAGCAGCTCGGCGAGGGCGACGAACTCGATGCTCTCCAGGGCGAGATCCTCGTTGAACGTCGTCTTCATCGTGACCTCCTCCGCGAGCAGGTACTCGTCGCCGACGATCTCCACGAGCATGCCGGTGATCTCGGCGAGGATGTCAGTTGCCATGACGGGCCTCCGTGAGGGGAAAGGGGACGGGAGAGGGCGCCGCGAGGTGGGCGGTCCAGGCGACGACGTGATCGGGCGGGCTGTCCGTGGTGCGGTCGGCGGGCGTCCCGCCGGTGAGCGCGCTGCCGGTGAGGTGGCTGCCGCCGGTGAGGGCGGTGGTGCGGACCGGGTACGGATCCCCCTCGGGGGAGGTCACGAGCAGGGCACCGCAATCCCCGTCCCCGTCCCCGGCCACCCGCCACTCCCGCGGCCGGCCGCCCAGCCCGCCCCCGGCCGCCTTGGCCGCGGCCTCCTTGGCACACCACAGGGCGGTGAGCGCCCCGGCCAGGCCGGTACCGCCGTGGGCGGCCAGCCGTTCGGCGAGGCGGAGTTCGCCCGCCCCGAGGGCGATCCGGATCAGCGCGTCCGGATCCCGGGTCACCTGCTCCACATCGATCCCGACGGGCCGGGCGGGATGGGCGAGGGCGACCGCGATCCGGTCCTTGTGGGCGATCGACAGCCGGAAGCCGCGGGTCAGCGGTGACTCGGCCACCGGCCTCCCGTCCGGGTCGTTGCCGACGGGCACCTCCACGGGGAACACCGGCCCGGCCCCGCCGTCCCACAGCAGCTGCCGCAGTGCGTCCTTGGCCGCGATCCGGCCCAGCAGCCAGGGCGCCCGGGCGCGCGGCGACAGCCGCTCGTAGGCCGCCCGCTCGGCGGCGCCGAGGTAGCGGCGCATCACCAGTTCCTGCGAGGCGGGATCGTTCCAGCGGCGCCGGGCCAGGCACCAGCCCTCGGGCCGCGGTTCGCCGATCCCGCACACCTCCGGGGTGAACTTCATCGGCCAGACCCGCTCGTCGGCGCCGAAGCGGCGGTACGTCCACCCCTCGATCCGGGCCCACACCCCGCCGCCCGCGCCGCGCAGCTCGATGTCCCCGCGCACGGTGACGTCCTGCACCGCGCGGATCCGCGCCGTGGCCGTGATCAGTTCCCGGGGGGCCGGCGGCGGCCCGTAGAACCGGACGCGGTCCACGGTGGCCGGGAACACCAGCCGGTCCACCGGGAGCCGCAGCTGCATCCAGTGCCCGAAGAGCTGCCCGGCGGCGTCGAGCAGCGCACCCGGGTCGGGCAGTGCGCGCAGGACCCCGTGGATGCCGTCCGAGCCGACGGAGCGCACCTCGTGGACCCCGGCGAAGCGCGGGCCGTGGAACATCCACCGGTCCCGGTACAGGGCCGCCGCGCTGACGGGGGCGGGTGCGGGGTCGCGCAGCGGTGTGCCGTCGGGCGCGGGCGGCTCCCCGTACCGGTCGCCGAGCAGCACGACCACCGAGGCGTACTCCCCGAGCGTGACGCGCATCCGGCCGGGCCCGTCCGCGCGGACGGCGACCTCGACGTCGACGGCCGGCTCGACCGCGAGCCACCGCAGGGCCCGTACGTCCTCGTAGCCGATGACGGCGAGGCCCGGCGGAGCGTGCCGCCGGGCGGCCCCGGCGGCCAGCTCCAGCATGGTGGTCATGGGCACGACGGGGAACCGGTCGGAGTCCTCCGGCCAGCCGTCGGGCTGGAGGTACACGCAGTGGTCCCGTACGCAGGGGAGTGCGGCCAGGGACAACCGCAGTGTGTGGTGGGCCGGGTCCGGAGTCGGGTCCGGGGCAGTGGACGGGACCGTTGCTTCCGGGGCCCGCTTCGACCAGGCCTCGGTGACGGCCCGGGCGGCCGAGCCGGCGTCGGCCAGCACCGCGTCCAGGGCGGACAGCAGCACCGGCCGGGGCCCGCCGGGGCCCGCGGGCGCCGGATGATCCGCGACCGGCTCCCGGCTCCGGGCCGGTGTCAGGAGGCCGGCCAGGGCGGCCCGGGCCGGCTCGCCGAGCCGGACCAGCGGGGACCCGAGATCGAGTGGCACACCGCGCCCGGGAGAGCCCACCGGGACCGGCCCGGCCGCCACACCGGCCCCGGCCCCGGCATCGGCCCCGGCTCCGGCAACGGCCCTGGCATCGGCCCCGGCCCCGGCCCCGGCTCCGGCTCCGGCATCGGCCCTGGCATCGGCCCCGGCCCCGCCCCCGGTCTCGGAGCCGGTCAGCCGGTCCCACCGGGGGACGTACCCCTCGGCCCAGAGCGCGGCGCAGGTACGGCCGAGCGCCGCCAGGCCCGCCAGCCGCGGGGAGGAAGTGGAGACCGACAGGTGGGGACGCTCGCGCAGGGTGTCCTCGACGAAGCCCGGCAGACCGCCCGGGCCCAGCGTGACGAAGCTGCGCACGCCCTCGTCCTCGTACAGCCGCAGCGTCAGCTCGCGGAAGCGGACCGGCTCCAGCAGGTGCCGGACGACCAGGTCCCGTACGTCCTGCGGCGCGGCCGGGAACGGCGCGCACGTGGTGGCCGACCACACCGGGAGGGAACCGGGCCGCAGGGGCAGCCGGTCGAAGGCGGCGCGGACCTGCCCGAGGTACGGCTCCCACATCGGAGTGTGGAAGCCCGAACGGAACGGCAGTTCCTGACCGAGCACCCCTTCGCCGCGCAACCGCCGTACGACCGTGTCCACCTGCTGCGGATCCCCGCAGATCACCGACTGGTGCGGGCAGTTGTCGTGGCTGACCACCACCCGGTCCAGGCCGTGCAGGGCGGCCTCCGCCCGCGCCGCGCCGCAGCCCAGCGCCGCGTACACGAGGTCCGGGACCAGCAGGTCGCCGGGCCGCAGCGAGCCGAGGAAGGTGTCGGCCGCCTCCTGCGGATACATTCCGGCGGCCACCATCGCCGCCCACTCGCCCAGGCTGTGGCCCGCCAGCACATCGGCCCCGATGCCCAGCCCGGCCAGGGCGCGGGCGAAGAAGCGGCCCGTCGCGATCGCGTCGAGGGCGCGTTCCACGAGCGACGCGCCGCGGGTGAGCCGGGGCACCGCCAGCCCGAGCCGGTCGGCCACGTCGTCCACCACGGGCGCGAACTCCGGCTCCAGGCCGGGGAACAGGAACGCCACCCGGCCGCCCAGCGGCTCCGGCGTGAACCACACGTCCCCGCGCCCCCTCCACGGCCTGCCGCGCGCCACCACCTTCGCGGCCAGCGCGAGCCGCTGGGGCGTGGGCCCGACCACCGCGACCCGGCAGGGCCCGTCACCGCCGGACACCGGGGCGGCGACCGCCAGCCGGGCCGACAGCTGCGCGGGCGTGTCCGCACCGATCAGGAGTACGCCGCCCCCCGCGGCCGGCCCCACCGGCGCGGCCGGGCCTCCCAGCGGCAGGAACCGCCGCACGGCCGCCACCGGGCGCGCGGCCGACGGGGCCTCCTCCAGGACCACATGCGCGTTGATCCCGCCGAAGCCGAACGCGTCGACCCCGGCCCGGCGCGGCTGCGGCCCGCGCTCCCACGGCTCCGCCGCGCTCACCGGCCGCATCCTGGTCCGGGCCAGGTCCGGGTGCGGCTCCTCGAGGTGCAGCGTCGGCGGCAGCACCCCCTCGTGCACCGCGAGCGCCGCCTTGATCAGCCCGGCCATGCCCGAGGCCTGCATGGTGTGCCCGAGCATTGATTTCACCGAGCCGAAGCCGATCCCGGGCGACCCCGCCCCGGACGCCGGGCCGAACACCTGGGCCAGGGTGTCCAGTTCGGCCGCGTCCCCCACCGGGGTGCCCGTACCGTGCGCCTCCAGCAGCCCCAGCGCGCCCGGCGCCCGCGGATCCAGGCCGGCCTCCCGCCAGGCCCGCTCCAGGGCCTGCACCTGGCCCGCGACCAGCGGGCTCATCAGGCTCGCCGCCCGGCCGTCCCCGGCCACGCCCGTGCCGCGGATCACCGCGTACACGCGGTCGCCGTCGCGCTCCGCGTCCGCCAGCCGCTTCAGCAGCACCACCCCGGTGCCCTCGGACAGCAGGGTCCCGTCGGCCCTGCGGTCGAAGGGCCGGATCCGCTCGCTCGGGCTGAGCGCCCGGAGCTGCGTGAACACGCTCCACAACGTCGCGATGTGGCAGTGGTGGACCGCCCCCGCGACCACCGCGTCGCAGCGCCCGGCGGCCAGCAGCCCCACCGCCTGGTCCACCGCCAGCAGGGAGGAGGCGCAGGCCGCGTCCAGGGTGTAGGCGGGACCGCGGAGGTCCAGCCGGTTCGCGGTCCGGGCGGCGGTGAAACTGGGCACGAGCCCGATCGAGGCGTCAGGCCGCTCCGGACCCAGCGCCTCCTGGAACGCGGAGCGCACCTCGGCGATCCGCCGCTCGCCCAGCTCCGGCGCCAGCTCCCGCAGCGTCTGCGCCAACTGGTGTGCAGTGCGCACCCGTTGGTCGAGCCGGGCGGTCGCCACCCCCATGAACCCGCCGCGCCCCAGCACCACCCCGATCCGCGACCTGTCGGCGGGCAGCCGGGCCTCGCCGCCCGCATCGGCGATCGCCTCGGCCGTCGCGTGCAGGGCCAGCATCTGGTCCGGCTCGGCCCCCTCCACGGCGGCCGGCATGATCCCGAACCGGGTCGGGTCGAAAGCGGCGAGACCGTCGACGAAGCCGCCGCGCCGGCAGTAGAACCGGTCGCCCGCCACCGGTCCGGTGGCACCCTGCGGGTCGTAGTACACCTCGGGATCCCAGCGCCCCGGCGGAACCTCGCCGATGGAGTCGGTACCGGCGAGGAGATTGCGCCGGTACGCGGCCAGATCGGCGGCTCCGGGGAACACCGCGCCCATCCCGACGATCGCGGCATCGGTCGGGCGGGGGCCGCGCCGCTGTCCGTCACGCATCGCCCCGGCCCTCCTCCGCCATCAGGACCACCTGGACGTCACTGCCGTGCGCAAGCTCGTCCAGGAACGCGGCGGTACCCGCCTCCGGCGCGATGAGCGGGATCCCGCGCCGGGCGTACGCACGCTCCAGCTCGGGCGTGACCATCCCGCCCGCCTCCGCCGCCCAGGGGCCCCAGTCGACGGACAGCACCCGGCCCGGGAAGGACTCCGCCCAGGTGTGCGCCAGGCCGTCGAGGGCGTCGTTGGCCGCGGCGTAGTCGCACTGACCGCGGTTGCCGTACACCCCGGCGACGCTGCCGAACAGCGCCAGGAACCGGGGCGCGGGCCAGGTCCCGTGCTCTGCGGCCGCGGCCGCCAGGTGGCGCGCCCCGGTCACCTTGGTGGTGAACACCTCGGTGAAGTCGGCCGGTTGCTTGTCGCGCAGCAGCCCGTCCCGCAGCACCCCGGCACCGTGCACGATGCCGTCCAGCCGGCCGTGGCGCTCCCGTACGCCGGCCACGACGGCCCGAACGGCCCGCTCGTCGGTGACGTCCGCGCAGTGGTAGCGGACGGAGGCCGCCGCCGTGGCGAGGGCGGCGAGGGTGGCCCGTACCTCGCGCCCGGCGAGGATGCGCGAGGCCGCTGCCTCGATCTCCGCGGGCGTACGCAGCCCTGAGGCGA
The DNA here is from genome assembly GCF_053610205.1 of Streptomyces sp. NPDC054932. Classification (NCBI taxonomy): domain Bacteria; kingdom Bacillati; phylum Actinomycetota; class Actinomycetes; order Kitasatosporales; family Streptomycetaceae; genus Streptomyces; species Streptomyces sp. NPDC054932. The sequence continues at coordinate 7,727 of NZ_JBSGXU010000161.1, forward strand.
TCAGCGCTGCGCGCAGCGCGACCCGGTCCTGCGCCTGCGTGAACGCGTCCGCGCCGGGGGCCGGTTCGGGGGTGCGTCCGATGAGCTCGACGTGGCATCCGGTGGCGCGGGCCAGCGCGAGCGCGGTGCGGGCGGTGATCCCGCGGGCCCCGCCGGTGAGGAGGACCACCGAGTCCGGGTCGAGGAGGGCGGGGCGGGGGCGGGGGCCGCCGGGGGCGGTGTCCAGGGGCGCGGGCACCGGGTGGCGGGCTGCCCGGGATCCGTCGGGGGCGTAGCCGACGGAGGCGGGGTCGGCGGTGCCGTTGTTGCTTCCGCTTCCGCCGCTGCTCAGTTCGGCGACGAGCTGCGCCGCGATGCGCTCCGGGTCCTCCTTGGGGTGGACGTCCACGGCCCGGACCAGCGCGCCGGGGAATTCGAGGGCGGCGCTGCGGGCGAAACCGTGCAGACCGGCGCCCGGGGTGCCGGGCGCGGTGACGAGCAGCAGCCGCGGGGTGCCCGACGTCAGGGCCCGGCGCAGCCCCGGGAAGGCCTCGGGCAGTACGGGCTCGGCGGTGGTCCGCAGTGCGGAGAGGTCGACGAGGCCGTCGAAGCCCGCCGCGGCCGCGGGGAGGACCGCGGGCTCGGCGCCGTGGCGCTCCAGGGCCGCGCCGAGGGCGGGCGCGATGCCCTGGCCGTCCTCGACGACCCCGATCCGCAGGCCGCGCAGGGACTCGGGGTCACCGGAGGCCGCCGGTACGGGCAGCAGCTCCACCCGGAGCCGACTCAGTGGGGGCGCCGGTGCCACGGGTCCCGGATCCGGGGCGGGGCCGCCGGGCGTGCGGGAGGTGACCCAGTCGACGATCCCGCGGAGGGTCTTGATCCGGGACAGCTCCTCGACGGCGGACTCGGCGGAGCCGCCGGGGTCCTGGGGGAGGCCGATCCGGTCGGCGAGGGCCCCGATGATCTCCACCCGCTTGATGGAGTCGATCGAGAGGTCCGCCTCCAGGTCCAGCGCGGGGTCGAGCATGTCCCGGGGGTATCCGGTCCGGGTGTGGACGATCTCCAGGACGACGTCCATGACCTGCTCGGCGGTGCGGGGCGTGGGCCGTGCGGGGGCCGGACCGCCCGGGGCGGTTGCGACGGGGCCGGGCGCGCGCCGGGGCGTCTCCTCGGGCGCCGAACGTGGCGAGGGGTCGGAGGGTGCGGCGGCAGTGCGTTCGGCGCCCTGCGGGGATCGCCCCGACACACTCCCGGCCCCGTCGGAACGGCTCCGGCCGTCATGGCGGGGCGGCTGCGGGGGCACGGCGCCCAGATAGCTCAGCAGGACGTCCCGCTGGGCCTCGACCAGCGCGTGGGCACCCCGCAGGTACTCCAGCACCGCCTCCTCCCGGCGGTCCGTGCGGGGGACTGCTGTGGTCGTGTTGGTCCTGGCTGTGCCTGCCGCCAGGGCTGCGTCTCCTGTCGGAGTCGTGCCTGCTGTCGGAGTCGTGCCTGCCACGGGCACCCGGCGGGCCGGGCGCAGGCCGCCCGTCAGCGGTGCGCCGTCCGCCGTGCGGACCAGGTGGCCGTCCACCAGCCAGCCCGGGCGTCGCGGGGCGCGGTCCGGGAGGCGGGAGGTCCGGCCGCGGAACAGCGCCTCCGGCGCCACCGGCACGCCCGCCGCCATGAGTTCGGCCACAGCCGTGACCAGCCGGACCAGGCCGTGCTCGCCCGGCACGTCCAGCGGGACCACCGTGTGCGGTCGGCCGGACAGGATCCGGCCGAGCAGGCCGGAGAGGACCCGGCCGGGGCCCGTCTCCACGAACGTCCGGACACCGGCCGCGTACATGGCCTCCACCTGCTCCACGAACCGGACCGGCTCCGCGACCTGGCGCGCGGCAAGGCTGCGTACCTCATCGGCGGACCCCGGATACGGGCCGGCCGTCGTGTTCGACCAGACGGGGACGGCCGGGGCGGACACCGCCGTCGCCGTCAGCTCCGCGGCGAGGGCGTCCGCCGCCCCCGCCACCACCTCGCTGTGGAACGCGCAGGCCACGGGCAGGAGTTCGGCCGTGAAGCCCGCCTCGCGCAGGGCCGTCACCGCTGTGGCGACGGCCTCCGTCGGGCCCGAGATCGCGCACTGCCGGGGTGCGTTGTGGTTCGCCACCACGCATCCGGCGCGGGCCGCGATCTCCCGCACCTCCTGCGGAGCCGCCGACACCGCGGCCATCGACCCCGGGTCCGCGCCCGCGGCCGCCAGGATCGCCCCGGCCCGGCGGGCACTCAGCCGCAGCAGGCTCTGCGTGTCGTAGGCCCCCGCCGCCCACAGCGCGGTGAGCTCCCCGTACGAGTGCCCGGCCACGCAGTCGGGCCGTACGCCGAGCTCGCCGAGCAGCAGGTGCGCCGCCGCCCCGGCCAGGCCCAGGGCCGGTTGCGCCACCCGGGTGTCGGTGACCGCCGCCCGCTGCGCCGCCCGCCCCTCGGCGGTGAACGCCGCCGGCGGGAACATCGCCGACACCACCGGCGCAGGGGCCGCATCCAGCAGTCCGCGAAGGGCCGGGAACGTCATGAACAACTCGCCCAGCATGCCCGGCCGCTGGCTGCCCTGACCGGGGAACAGGAAGGCGGTCCGGCCCGGCTCCGCCGCCTCCTCCCGTACGAGGACCCCCGCGCCCGGGGCGAAGGCGCGGGCCTGCTCCAGCCGGTCCGCCAGCTCGTCCGGACCGGCGGCGACGACCGTCACCACGACCGTGTCGTGGGCCGCCGCGGACCAGGCCGTGGCGGTCTCCGCCGCGAGGTCCCGCAGGGTCCAGGGCCGCCCGGCCGCGTCGTTCTCCTCCAGCCGGGCCGCCAGCCGGGCCATCGCCCGGCCCGCCGCCCGCCGGTCCTCCCCGCGGAAGCAGAACAGCTCCGCCGGCCACTCCTCCAGTCCGTGCCGGGGCTCCGCCGATCCGTCGTAACCGGTGAGCACCGCGTGGTAGTTGGTGCCGCCGAAGCCGAAGGCGCTGACCCCGGCGATCCGCCGCGCCGCGGGCACCGCCCAGGGGCGGGCCTCGCTGTCGAAGGAGAACGGGCTGGTCTGCGCCTGCCAGGCCGGATTGGGCGTGTCGATGTGCAGGGTCGGCGGCCGCACACCGGCGTGGACCGCCCGGGCCGCCTTGATCAGTCCGGCCAGGCCGGCCGCACACTTGGTGTGGCCGAGCTGCGATTTCACGGACCCCAGCGCGCAGGCCCCGGGCTCGGCCCCGGACGCGGTGAACAGGGCGTTCAGCACGGCCAGTTCGGTGCTGTCCCCGACGACCGTGCCGGTGCCGTGCGCCTCGATCAGACCCACCTCGCCCGGGGAGATGCCGGCGCGCTCGTAGGCCCGCTCAAGGGCCCGCCGCTGTCCTTCCGGCCGGGGCGCGGTCAGGCCGAGGGACCGGCCGTCGCTGGCGGCGCCGACCGCCTTGATCACGGCGTACACGCGGTCGCCGTCCCGCTCCGCGTCCGCGAGCCGCTTCAGGACGAGCGCACCCACGCCCTCGCCGAGCGCGATCCCGTCGGCGGCGGCGTCGAAGGGCCGGCAGCGGCCCGCGGGCGACAGGGCGCGGACGGAGGCGAACATCAGGTAGTCGTTGATGCCGTTGTGCACATCGGCGCCCCCGCACAGCACCATGTCGCTGTCGTGGTCGCGCAGTTGGCGGCAGGCGAGGTCCAGGGCGGCGAGCGAGGAGGCGCAGGCGGCGTCGACCGTGCAGTTCGCGCCGCCCAGGTCGAGACGGTTGGCGACCCGCCCGGCGATGACGTTGGCGAGGATCCCGGGGAAGGAGTCCTCGGTCAGGCGGGGCAGCTGCTCGTCCAGCTCGGCCGGGAGATCGCCCAGGTAGGCGGGGTGCAGGGCGCGCAGCCCGTACGCGCCCGCCAGTTCGGTGCCGGCCTCCGCGCCGAAGACCACCGAGGTCCGGGAGCGGTCGAAGGCGCGGTCCTGGCCGTAGCCCGCGTCGGCCAGGGCCCGTGCCGAGATCTCCAGGGCCAGCAGCTGCACCGGCTCGATCCCGGCGAGGGAGGCGGGCGGGATGCCGTGCGCGAGGGCGTCGAAGGGCACGGGGCCGAGGAAGCCGCCCCAGCGGGACGGGGTGCGCTCACCGGCCCGGGCCGGGTCGGCGTCGTAGTAGAGCGCCGGGTCCCAGCGCTCGGCCGGTACTTCGGTGACGGCGTCCCTCCCGGCGAGGACCATCGCCCAGTAGGCGGCGAGGTCCGGGGCTCCCGGGTAGGCGCAGGCCATCCCGACGACGGCGATGTCGAGCGGCTCGGCGGGCTTAGGGGCCCGCTCCGTCGAGGGGCCGGTGCCGGCGAGTTCGCGGGCCCGCCGCTCCAGCAGGGCGGTGGCCCCGTCGGTGACCTGGGCGTGCAGGGCGGCGATCGTGGTGGTGCCCGTGCGCAGGGTGGCGGCCTGCCCCAGCATGAACAGTCCGTCGGTCTCCTGCTGTTCCTCGGGAACGGACTCCGGCGCGCCCCCGTCGGCGCCTCTGCGCAGGCCCTTGCTGGCGATCCGCAGCCGCCCCAGGTTCAGCCGCTCCAGCTCCTCCCACATCGTGCGCGGCTCGACGCCGCTGTCCGCGAGCCGCCGCCGGGTCGCCTCGAAGGTCCCGGCGTACGGGGTGGCCGCGCACCGGGTGGCATGGCCGGGCGTGGTGCGCAGGAGTACGGTCTGCGCGCATTCCACCGCCGCCCGCTGGAAGCCCGGCAGGATCGCGCCCGCCGCCACGGCCTCCTCGGTGAACAGGTACGCGGTGCCCATCAGGACCCCGATCCGCGCGCCCCGGGCGGCCAGCGGGGCGGCGGCCGCCACCGCCATGGCGGCGGAGCGTTCGTCATGGATCCCGCCCGCGAACAGCACGTCCAGGTCCTGTGGTTCGGGACAGGCGAGCAGCCGCTCGATCTGCTCCTCCCACAGCGGGAAGGAGGCGCGCGGCCCGACGTGTCCGCCGCACTCCAGTCCTTCGAAGACGAACCGCCGTGCCCCTTCGGCGAGGTACCGCTCCAGCAGGCCGGGCGAGGGCACGTGCAGATGGGTGCGGATCCCGGCCGCCTCCAGCGGGGCCGCCTGCGCCGGGGTGCCGCCCGCGATGATCGCGTACGGCGGAGCGGCCGCGGTCACGGCCGCCAGTTGCTCCTGCCGCAGTCCGGGCGGGGCGAAGCCGAGCAGCCCCACGCCCCAGGGGAGGTCCCCGAGCCGCTCGGCGGTCTGCGCCAGCAGCCGTCGTACGTCGGGGCCCTCCATCACGGCGAGCGCCAGGTACGGGACCCCGCCCGCGGCGGCCACCGCCGCGGCGAAGGCCGCCCGGTCGCTCACCCGGGTCATCGGACCCTGCGCGACGGAGAACGGCCGGGTGAGGGGCCGGGACCGCACCGCCTCCTCCAGGTGCCCGGTGACGGCCGCCCGTACGGCCTGCAGGATGCCGCCGGTGGTCCGGTACCGCGCGGCCAGCCGGGCCGCCGAGGCGCCGTCCTGCCCGACGGGCAGCAGCTGCGTCCGCAGGTCGCGGGCGCCGAGCAGGGTGTGTGCGGGCCCCTCGGGCGGGGTCAGGTCGGGGCGCGCGAACACCCGGTGTCCGTCGGTGATGCGGGTCTCGGAGCCGTCCATCGCCCGGAGGGCGGCGCAGGTCCGCTCGGGGAGTGCGGACTCGGCCTCGGTGGTCAGGGCCAGCTGTGCGTCGAGCAGCACCCCGGCGGCCCCGCCCGCGACGGCCGCGGCCGCCGTGTGCGGCCCGATCCCGCCGCAGGCCCGTACGGGTACGCGGATCCCGGGGTCGCCGAGGAGCTGCTGGAGCAGTACGAAGGTGGTGGCCGCCCCCACCCGGCCGCCGGCCTCGTGGCCCTTGGCGACGAGCGCGTCGGCCCCGGCGGCGACGGCGGTCCCGGCCTCGGCCGCGCCGGTGACCTCGGCCCACACGCGGGGGCTGCCGGCCGCGGCGGCCCATGCGGCCATCCGTTCGGGGGTGTGCGAGGCGGGGTCGGCGAGCAGCACGGTGTCCACCGCGGCGGGCAGTTCCCCGGGCCCGAGCGGGCAGTCGGCGGGCACCCGCACCCCGTACCGGGCGCCGTCGAGCCGGCGGCCCAGCTCCGCGAGGCCGCGTCGTGCGGCGCCGGGGTCCCGGCCGAGGTCGAGCAGTCCGAGGGACCCGGCGCGTTCGGCGGCGGTCACGACGGCCGGGTGGGGCTCCTCGAAGGGGCTGACCGCGACGACCAGGTCACGGGTGGCGGCAGGGTGCGGGTGCTGGGGGGTCACGGGCGCTCCTCTTCCAATGCTGTGTGACATGGCGCAATGCAGGACGGAAGAACGGACGAACGGCGGCCAACGGATGAACGGATGAACGGACGAACGGGGGAGCCGACGAGCCGTGCAACGGCAGTGCGGGCAGGGCGGAGGAGCGGGGGAGCGTGGCGGTCACACCTACCGGGCCGGGACACCCACCGCGGGTACGGCGGGCTTGAACCGTGGTCAAACACCCGCATGCCGCGATGCATCGTGCGGTGGCCACCCTGCACTGTCAACAGCCATGCGGAATACGATGCTTCGCCCCGGCGGCGCCCGCGGACCACCCGGAATCCCACCCGGGCGGACCCACGACACGCCCCGGCCGAGCCGGTGGCCTGCGGTGTTCTCCGCCGGGCCGGGCCGCCCCCGCCGCGCGGGCCGGCGTACCGCGTCCTCGCGGGCATGCCGCAGCGGCATGCCTAGCCGCCGACCGGGCATGAGCGTCACGCCGGACCCGGCCAGTTGTTCACCCGACGAGCCCTTACAGGTACAGCCTCACGCGGTTACCGTCCGGTCATGACCCCCACCCTCGCCCAGCTCCGCTACCTCGTCGCCGTCGCCGACTGCCGGTCCATCACCGGGGCGGCGGCCTCGGTGTTCGTCGCGCAGTCCGCGCTGTCCCGTGCCGTCCAGGCCATGGAGCGCGACCTCGGCGTCGAGCTCCTGGCCCGCCGGGGAAGGGGGGTGGACCTCACGCCGGAGGGGGCCCGGGTCGTCCGGCTGGCCCGTACCGTGCTCAATGCGGTGGAGGCCATCGACGACATCGGGACCCCGCACGGCAAGGACACCCGGGCCGTCCTGACCCTCGTCACCACGCCCACCCTCGCCCTCGACCTGGCCACCGACCTGATCGCGGCCTTCACCGGACGGCACCCGACCGTCGACGTCCGGCTCCAGCAGCACGGCAGCAGGGAGGCGCTCGTCGAGGCGCTGAAACAGGGGCGCTCCGAGCTGGCACTGGTCGACCTGCCCGTCGACAAGGAACTCTCCACCCACTTCATCCAGGAGCGCGAAGTGGTGCTGATCTCGCCCCTCGGCTCCCGGCTGCCCCACCCGATGCCCCTGCGCATGCTCGACGGGCTGCCGATGGTGCTGCCCACGCCGGGGACGGGCCGGCGCACCGAGATGGAGGCCATGTTCAGCTGCCTCGGGGTGCGGCCCGTCCCCACCCTGGAGGTCGACGAACGCCTCGCCTGGGTGACGGGTGTGACGGACGGCCGCGGCTCGCTCATCTGGTACCGCGATGTGGTGCTGAGGGCGTTCGGCAGCCGCGCCGAGATCCGCTCCTTCATGCCGCCGCTGCTCCGCCCGGTGGGCATCGCCCACGCCCGGCGGCCGCTGAGCCGGGCGGCCCGCGCGTTCATCTCGCAGGCCGGGCACAAGGCGCCCGTGCGGGAGCCGGTGCGCTGACCGGACATGCCCCCGCGGCATTGAACGATGCTCGAACGGGAGGGGATTGGGCCTGGCACGCCAACTGATGTCGCATCACATTGTGCGCATGTCCCGACTCCTGACACCCCCACGGGCCGCCGCCCTCGCGACCGCGGCCCTCGCCACGATCCTGCCCGCCCTCACCTGGATGACCGGCGCCACCGCTACCGCCGCCCCGGCCGCGCCCCCGGCTCCGGAGAAGAAGTGCACCCTGCCCGGCGGCCTCGCCGAGCTCAGCGGCCTCGCCATGAGCCGCAAGCACCCCGGGGTCTTCTACGCAGTCAACGACAGCGGCAACACCAACCAGGTCTTCGCCGTCGACTGCGCCGGCGCCACCGGCCGGCTCCTGGCCACCTTCACCGTCTCCGGCGTCGGCAACACCGACTGGGAGGGCCTGGCGCTCGGCAAGGACGCGGACGGCGGCCCCGCGATCCTGGTCGGCGACATCGGGGACAACTTCAGCGGGCGCGGGGAGATCACCGTGCACCGATTCGCCGAGCCCGATCAGCTGACGAGCGCCACGGTCACCCCCGTGACCCACCGCTTCTCCTACGCGGACGGCAGGCACGACGCCGAGTCCCTGCTCGCCGACCCCGTCACCGGCCGGCTCTACGTCGCCAGCAAGGTCGTAGGAGCCGCCGGCCGCCTGTACCAGGCCCCGCTGCCGCCCGTGGCCGGGCAGGTCAACACCCTCACCGAGGTCCGGCCCGGCCCCGTCTTCGCCACCGACGGCGCCTTCTCGCCGTCGGGCGCCTCGTACACCCTGCGCAGTGGTGGTCCGCTGGGCGCCAATACGGCCTCCGTGTACGACACCGCCGGGGTCAAGCTCGCGGACGTCGCCCTCCCGGCCCAGTCGCAGGGGGAGACGGTGACGTACGCCGACTGCGCGAACCTGCTCGTCGGATCGGAGAACGACACCCAGATCTGGCGGGTGCCGCTGCCCCCGGAGGCCACCCCGGGCTGCGGTACCACCCCGACCCCGACGCCGACCCCCACGCCCACCCCGACTCCCACTCCGACGCCCACCCCCGGTGGTCTGGGGTTCACCGACCCCGGACCGCAGACGTGCAGGTTCAACCAGTCCTGCACCGTGCAGCTCACCACCACCGGCGCGAAGCCCCCCGTCCGGTACGCCGCCACCGGCCTGCCCTGGGGGCTGACCCTCGACGGGGCCTCCGGGCGGATCACCGGCAAGCCCTGGGGGAGCGGAGCGTTCCAGGTCACCGCCACCGCGAGCGATGCCACCGGAGCCACCGCGGGCACCACCTTCACCCTGACCCTCAACTGGTTCTGAGACGGGACGGGGACGGGCTTGTCCAACCCGCCCCCGAGGCCGCACTGTTGACCGAGTTCAGTCCATCAGGTCAGGAGAATCGGCTTGTCGTCCCACAACTCGCCCGTCCCGCAGGGCACGGGCACCCCGCACGTGATCGACCCCGCCGGCGGATGCCCGCACGCCCTCAACGCCCGGCTGCGTGCCGAGCACGGCGCGGTGGCGGAGGTCGTGCTCCCCGGCGGGGTGCCCGGAGCGGTCGTCCTGGGGCACGACGCGCTGAAGGAGTTCCTCGCCCACCCCGAAGTGGCGAAGGGCGCCCGGCACTTCCCGGCCCTGAACGACGGCACGATCCCCGCGGACTGGCCGCTGCGGGTCTTCGCCAACGCGCAGGGCATGCACACCGCGGACGACGGCGACCATCGCCGCCTGCGCGGCCTGGTGGGCAAGGCCTTCACCGTCCGTCAGGTGGAGCGGCTGAGGCCGCGCATCGAGGAGCTCACCACCGAACTCCTCGACGACCTCGGACGGGCCGCGGCCGAATCCCCCGACGGGACCGCCGATCTCTACACGCACTTCGCCCTGCCGCTGCCGATGAACGTCATCTGCGAGCTGCTCGGCGTGGACCCCGAGCACCGGGGCCGCCTGCACCACCTGACCAACCGGGTGGTCATCGCGACCGACATCACGCCGACCGAGAAGATGGCCGCCCTCCAGGAGCTGATGGCCCTGACCGGAACGATCGCGGCCGCCCGGGCCGCGGACCCCGGCGAGGACCTCACCAGTGCCCTGATAGCCGCCCGCGAGAACGACGGGGACCGGCTCACCGAGGTCGAACTCATCGGCACGATGCGGCTGATGCTCGTCGCCGGCCACGAGACCACCCTGAACCTCGTCATCAACGCCGTCCGCGCGCTGTGCGCCCACCGCGACCAGCTCGCGCTCGTCCTGGACGCCAAGGCCACCTGGTCGGACGTGGTGGACGAGAGCCTGCGCTGGGACACCCCGGTCAGCTGGTTCCCCTTCCGCTACCCCACCCGCGACCTGACCGTCGACGGAACCGTGATCCCGCAGGGCACACCGGTGCTGGCCGGCTACAGCGCGGCGGGCCGTGACGAGGCCTTCCACGGCCCGGACGCCGACCGCTTCGACATCACCCGCCCCACGGCCGCCCGCAGCCTCGCCTTCGGTCACGGTGCCCACTACTGCATCGGGGCCCCGCTCGCCCGACTGGAGGCCACGATCGCCCTGGAGCGGCTCTTCACCCGCTTCCCCGACCTCGACCTCGCGCTCCCGGAGGCCGAACTCCCGTACCAGCGCAGCTTCATCAGCAACAACGTCCAGTCCCTGCCGGTCCGGCTCTAGAGTTTGGCGATGTCCTTGTGGACCACTTCGGACCCGTGGTAGGCAGCCAGGCGCACCTTGAGCTGATGGCCCTTCGGTGCCTCGATGATCAGATCGGGCCGCTCCAGCAGGTTGCCACCGCGGCACGGAGGCTCGGTGTTGATGGCGGTCCAGCCGTCCACGGGGTCGTCCGGGTCGTTCCACTCCACCCAGACGCAGTCGCGCTCGCCGGCGTGGGCCTCCACCGAGAGGATCCTGACCGAGTTCACGGCGCCGTCGACGTGCTCGTAGACCACGGCCGCGGAACTGAGGTGGAAGCCGGCACCGGCCTGCAGGTTGACCGTGCTGGCCGTGGGAGTGGCCGCCGCCGGAGCGGCTGCTCCCGCCAGGGTCACGGCCACCACCGCGACGCCGGCGGACAGGGCAGAAATGCGCATGATCCGTCTCCACGAAGTTGGGTTGAGGAAATCGCCTGCACCGTAGCCCGCGGGTGGACGTGCGCTCCGGCGATCGGTCGTGCGGGACCGGAATCGAACCTCACTGCCGCGCCCTCCCGAGCGCATCCAGGAGGCGGCTTCCGGGCCGATGGGATGCCTTCCGGTGTGGCCCGTGCCCGGTGGCATCCGGCGGCGGAACCGCCGCTGCGGGAGTTGGCCGGTATGCGCGGGGCGGACCGTCACGCCGGGTCCGGGCGGGGTCCCGGACGGCCGGACACGCGGTCGGCAGCCCCGGGAGCCTGCAGGACGACGCTCCGGGACGACGTCGCACGTTCATGCGGCGCGAGCGTCCGGACCCGGTCCGGACATAACCGGAGAGCGCCTCGACCCCGTGGGCTGAGGACCCC
>NZ_JBSGXU010000162.1:0-18764 GCF_053610205.1 Streptomyces sp. NPDC054932
CCCCAAGGCCGGGCGGGAGCCCGGGCTAGTGGCCCAGGGGCCAGGCGACCGCGGAGGGGGTCAGGTTCGCGGTATCCGCGTAAGAGGCGCAGGCGTCCGTCAGGGTTTCCAGGAGGGTGAGCGGGTCCGGGAGGGGGTGTTCCATGCCGCGGATCCAGGTCACCGCCTGGTCACCGGGCAGGGCCGCCGGCGGGACCAGGACGTAGCTGCCGCGGCAGTGCCAGCGCAGGCCCGGGTGTTCGTCCATCGTCTCGGGGTGGCAGTCCAGTGCGCACGGCCACCACTCGTCCTCGTCCTCGGGGGTGCCGCGGGTGGCGGTGAAGAAGAGCATCCGGGCCTGTTCGCCGGTGCCGCCCGATTCGGCGACGGGGCCGACCTCGATCCCGGCCTCCAGCAGTCGGGCGAGGGCGCCGGTGCCGGCCTCCAGCGGGACGTCGAGGACGTCGTGGACCATGCCGGTCGCGGTGATGAAGTTGGCCTGGGGCTGATTGCGGGCCCAGCGCTCGACCTGGGCGCGGTCGGTGGTCGACTGGGTCTGCCAGGCGAAGGAGATGGGGTGCCGTGCGGGGGTCGGACAGCCGATCCGGTCGCACGAACATCGGTAACCGGTGGGATGGGCGGCGGGGGCGAGCGGCAGGCCCGCGGCGGCGACGGCCAGGAGGAGCGCCTCGCGCTCCTGTCCGGGATCCTCGGCGATGGGTTTCTGCCGCCGGCGCAGCCACTGGGAAATCCTGCTCTGCTCGCCGCGTTTGACGCGGCCGGACTCAGACCCCATCTATCCCCTCACCTCACCGTATCCCCGGCGGACCAACCCATCGTCCCACCATCCTGAGCCCCGGGTGACCGCTCTCGACGACCGGGGGGCGGGAGATGCGTGACCGGAAACCCACACAAAAGCACAGAATCAGGCCAAATATTCTCGGCCGGTCCCCGACCGCCGGCCCGTCAGCGGTCGGTGACGTTGGCCACCCCGCCCAGGACCCGGTCCACGAGCGCGTCGGTGTAGGCGTGCGTCAGGGGCGCGGTGCGCAGCAGCCAGCGGTAGGTCAGCGGCCCGAGGAGCATCTCCACCGTCAGCCGCAGGTCCGTGTCGGGTGCGAGCTGGCCGGCCTCGCGGGCCGTGTGCAACCGCCCCTCGTACAGGGCGAGCTGGGGCTCCAGGAGCTGCTCGGTGAAGCGGGCGCCGAGCTCGGGGTCGGTGGCCCCGGCCGCCGTCAGGGCGCGCGCGGGGGCGTCGTACTTCTCGTCGTTGAACTCGTCGACGGTCGCCCGCAGGACGTGCTTCAGGTCGGCCGCGAGATCCCCGGTGTCGGGGAAGCCGGTCCACTCGGCGGCCGTCTCCGCGTCCCCGGCGAGGGCCAGTGAGGCGTCGAGCAGGACGGCGGCCTTCGACGGCCACCAGCGGTAGATGGTCTGCTTGCCGACGCCGGCACGGGCGGCGATGGCCTCGATGGTCAGCTTGTTGTAGCCGACCTCCCCGACGAGGGCGAGCGCGGCGTCGAGGATGGCGCGCCGGGAGCGGTCGCTGCGGCGGGTGGCGTCAGGGGTCTTGGGCATGGCCCGAAACTATCAAAGCGAGACGTCTCGTCTCCGGCAGGTTTGCGTAAACCACCCAATCAGTTCACTGTGCTGTTCTGATTGGGGAGAGACGATTCTCTCCAGGACTCGTCCCGAGTCGTGAAAGTCGTGAGGAGCCTTCTTTGCGCAGAGACGCCACACCCCGGCGCTACCTGATGTGCCCACCCGCACACTTCAAGGTCACGTACTCCATCAATCCGTGGATGGATCCCACGAAACCGGTGGACCTGCCCCTTGCCATGGCCCAGTGGGAAGACCTGAGGGACCGCTACCGCGCCCTCGGTCACACCGTCGAGACCCTCGAACCCGACCCCGCGCTGCCGGACATGGTCTTCGCGGCGAACGGGGCCCTCGTCGTCGACGGCCGGGTCCTCGGGGCCCGGTTCGCCTATCCGGAACGGGCCGCCGAGGCCGAGATCCACCTCGACTGGTTCCGCGCCAACGGCTTCACGGACATCCACGAGCCGTCCCACGTCAACGAGGGCGAGGGGGACTTCGCGGTCACCGCCGGCTACATCCTGGCCGGCCGGGGCTTCCGCTCCAGCCCGCTCTCGCACGACGAGGCCCAGGAGTTCTTCGGCCGCCCGGTCATCGGCCTCGACCTGGTGGATCCGCGCTACTACCACCTGGACACGGCGCTCAGCGTCCTCGACGGCGACGAGATCATGTACTACCCGGACGCCTTCTCGCCCGGCAGCCAGGGAGTGCTCAGGCGGCTCTTCCCGGACGCCCTGATCGCCGACGGCCGGGACGCGGCCGCCCTCGGCCTGAACGCGGTCTCCGACGGCCTGCACGTCCTGCTCCCGCAGGCGGCGACCGGACTGCTGGCGCCGCTGCGGGACCGGGGGTTCGAGCCGGTCCCGATGGATCTGGGCGAGCTGCTCAAGGGCGGCGGCAGCGTGAAGTGCTGCACCCAGGAACTGCGGCCGTAGGACCCCGCCGCGGGCGGGCGCCCACCGGGGCGAGCGCCCGTTACGGCGCCGGCGGCCAGGCCTGGCCCCAGTCGGCGTCCCGGGCGGCCTTGTAGAGGTCGCCCTGGCGCTTGGTCACATTGACCCGGGTCAGGCCCGCTTCCTCGGAGCCGCACAGCTCCAGCAGGACGAGCCCCTTCCGGATCTGCGGCTTCCGCGTGATCCGGGAGGCGGCCGGCTCCGTCGGGAAGCGGGTCGCGGCGACGTAGCTGAACTTCTCGTCCTCGTACGGGAGCGAACCGCCCTTGACCTGCCGGTGCAGGGAGGACCGGCTGACCCGCGCCGAGAAGTGGCACCAGTCCTGGCCGACCTCGATCGGGCAGGTCCCGTCGTGCGGGCACGGGGCGGCGATCCGCAGCCCGGCCTCGATCAGCTGGTCACGGGCCTCGCGGATGCGCAGGTAGCCCTCCGGCGTACCCGGCTCGATCAGCACCACGGCCTGCCCGGCCCGCGCCGCCTCGGCGACGACGGCCCTGCGGGCCTGCTCGGTCAGCTCGCCGAGTACGTAGGACACCGTCACCAGGTCGGCCTCGGGCAGGCTCAGCCCCGAGCCGATCACGGCCCGCCGCCAGTCGGCACCGCGCAGCACCTCGGAGGCCGAGGCCGCCGCGAGCTCCCGGCCGAGCTTCAGCGCCGGCTCCGCCCAGTCCAGCACCGTGGTCTCCCGCGGACCGTCCCAGGTGGCGTCCACGGCCCAGGTGGCGGCGCCCGTGCCGCCGCCCACGTCCACGTGCGAGCCCGGCGCCCATCCGGGGGCCGCCTCGGCCAGCCCGTCGAGGGCGCCCCGGACGGCCTCGAAGGTGGCCGGCATCCGGTACGCCGCGTACGCCGCCACGTCGGAGCGGTCGCGCAGCACGGGCGCGTCGGTCGGGGTCTGCCCCCGGTAGCTGGCGATGAGCCGCTCGACGGCGGCCGCGGCCTGCTTCGGCGGGAGCCCGTCGAGCAGCCTGCCGAGCGCGCTGCGGAGGGTCTCGGCGGAGGTGGGGGCGGAGGCGTTCACCTGCGAAGTTTATGCCGCCGCAGGAGTCGCCCGGCCCGCGGGCCGACCCCCGCCGGCCGGGCTCCGCCCGGGACCCGGCGCCTCAGACGCCGGCGGGGCCGGATACGGCGGAGGCGCTCTGCCAGGGCCGGCACAGGGCGAGGAAACAGGTCAGCGACAGCAGTGCGCACACCAGCTGCACCAGTGCCATCGGGACGGCCGTGTCCTCGCCGGCGATGCCCACCAGCGGTGACGCGATCGCGCCGATCAGGAACGAGGAGGTGCCGAGCAGCGCGGAGGCCGATCCGGCCGCGTGCGGGGTCCGCATCAGCGCCTGTGCGTTGGTGTTCGGCAGGACCACGCCCATCGCCGACATCAGCACGAACAGGGCGGCGGCGATCGGGGTCAGCCCGACCTCCCCGAACACACCGGTCGACATGAGCAGCAGGGCCACGGCAGCGGTCAGGATGATCCCGAGCCCGACGGCCAGGGCCTTGTCCAGGCGGACCCGGCCGACGAGCAGCTTGCCGTTGACCTGGCCGACGAGGATCAGGCCGACGGAGTTGAGCCCGAAGAGCAGGGCGAAGGCCTGGGGCGAGGCCCCGTAGATCTCCTGCACGACGAACGGGGAGGCGGAGATGTAGGAGAAGAGCACGGCGAAGGCGAAGCCGCCGGTCAGGGTGTAGCCGGTGAAGACGCGGTCGCCGAGCAGCCCGCGCATGGTCCGCAGGGCGGAGCCGAGGCCGCCGGTGTGCCGCCGTTCGGGCGGCAGGGTCTCGCCGAGGCCGCGCCAGACCATCAGGGTGAGCACCGCGCCGACGACGGTGAGGACGACGAACACCCCGCGCCAGTCGGCGAAGCGCAGGACCTGGCCGCCGATGAGCGGGGCGACGATCGGGGCGGCCCCGGATATGAGCATCAGGGTGGAGAAGAAGCGGGCCATCTCGTCGCCGTCGTACAGGTCGCGCACGACGGCCCGTGCGATGACTATCGCGGCGGCGCCGGCCAGGCCCTGGAGCAACCGGAAGGTGATCAGCAGCTCGGCGGTCGGGGCGAGCGCGCAGATCGCGGTGGCCAGGACGTAGACGACCATGCCGGTGAGCAGGGGCCGGCGGCGGCCCCACTTGTCGCTCATCGGGCCGATGACGAGCTGGCCCAGGGCCATGCCGGCGAGGCAGGCGGTGAGGGTGAGCTGGATGGTCGCGGCGGGGCTGTTCAGGACGTCGGTGACCTGCGGCAGGGCCGGGAGGTACATGTCCATGGACAGCGGGGGGAGGGCGGTGAGCCCGCCGAGTATGAAGGTGACCAGAAGGCCCGTGCGGCGTGCGGCCGTCAGGGGCGCAGTGGCGGTGGGGGCAGAGGGCGAATCGGGCGACGAGTCGTGCGAGGCGGCCGTCGCGGGGCCTCTCTCCGACATGCAGAACTCCAGTCTTCTCAGCTGATCTACGCACCCCTGACCGACCCATGCTCTCAGCAATCGGAACGTCCGGGGAGCGGGGCGCCGTGTGACGTACCCTGCGGCCCCATGGACGAAAGTACGAAGAAGATCGCCGTGGTGACCGGCGCCGGATCCGGAATCGGCCGGTCCGTGGCGCTGACCCTGGCCGCCGCCGGTTGGGGCGTGGCCGTGGCCGGCCGCCGGACCGGTCCGCTGGAGGAGACCGCCGCGGCCGCCGGGGCCGACGCCGACGTGCTGTGCGTACCGGCGGACGTGAGCGACCCGGACGAGGTGACTGCGCTGTTCGGGTCGGTCCGCGAGCGGTACGGCCGCCTCGACCTGCTCTTCAACAACGCGGGCACCTTCGGCCCGGGCGGGGTCCCGCTGGAGGACATCACCTACGAGGCCTGGCGCTCCGTCGTCGACGTCAACCTGACCGGCGCCTTCCTGTGCGCGCAGGCCGCCTTCCGGCAGATGAAGCAGCAGGACCCGCAGGGCGGCCGCATCATCAACAACGGCTCCATCTCGGCGCACGTGCCGCGCCCGAACTCCATCGCCTACACCGCGACCAAGCACGCGATGACGGGCCTGACCAAATCCCTGTCGCTCGACGGGCGGCCGTACCGGATCGCCTGCGGGCAGATCGACATCGGCAACGCGGCGACCGAGATGACCGAGCGGATGCAGACCGGCATCCTCCAGGCCAACGGGCAGCTGGCGGTCGAGCCGGTGATGGACGCCGCGGACGTGGCCCGCACGGTCCTGCACATGGCCGAGCTCCCGCTGGAGGCGAACGTGCAGTTCGCGACGGTGATGGCGACCTCGATGCCCTACATCGGCAGAGGCTAGGGCCTAGGGGTCGTCCAGGCCGTCCGGCCGGTGTCCGCCTGCGGCCCACCGATCCCGTGGTGGGCGCGCGCCGTGAGCCTGCCCTGCAGGAACGGGTCGGCCTCCGGGGCGTACGGGCCCCGGTGCGCCGCCAGGTGTTCCTCGATGCGCTCCCACTCGGCGACGACGACCGGGTCGGCGCCCTTCTCGCGTGCCGCCTCCAGCGCGGCCTCCGCCCGGTGGTGCCCCATCCCCGTGGCCTCGGCGCGGACCCGGTCGACCGCGGCACGCTCCCCGGGCGCCGGATCGTGCGGTTCGTGGGCGGCCTCCACGGCGGCCTCGTCGGGGTGCTCGGTCATCGTCGTCCGTTCTCGCGCGTGCGGGCGGGTCGCCCCTGCTCGTACCCCGCCGCGGGCCGGCCATCCCCGCCCGCCCCGCACCCGGTCTGGACGCCGCACGCCACTGCGGACGATCATGGCCGCATGACCGACACCGAGGTACTGCGCTACACGGCCTTCTCCCACGACCCGGACGGCGGCAACCCCGCCGGGGTCGTGCTCGATGCCACCGGACTGGACGAGCACGCCATGCTGGAGATCGCCGCCGGGCTCGGCTACAGCGAGTCGGCATTCCTGACCCCGCCGCCCGAGGGGTTCGGCGGCGAGGAGGGCCGGTCCTTCACCGTGCGCTACTTCAGCCCCAAGGCGGAGGTCCCCTTCTGCGGGCACGCGACCGTCGCCACGGCCGTCGCGCTGGGGGAGCGGATCGGGCCGGGCGAGCTCCTCCTCGCCACCCGGGCGGGGACCGTACCGGTGTCCGTCACCTCCGAGGACGGCCGGCTGCGGGCCACGCTCACCAGCGTCGAGCCGCACACCGAGGAGATCGGCGCGGCGGACCTCGCCGAAGCACTGGCCGCGCTGGACTGGCCCGGGGCCGACCTGGACCCGGCCTTCCCGCCCGCGATCGCCTATGCAGGGGCCCGGCACCTGGTGATCGGTGCCCGCACCCGGGCCCGGCTCGCGGACCTCGCCTACGACTTCGCCCGGCTGGAGGCCCTCATGCGGCGCCTGGACCTCATCACGGTCCAGCTCGTGCACCGGGCGGGCCCGGCGGAGTTCCACGTGCGCAACCCCTTCCCCGTCGGCGGAGTGGTCGAGGACCCCGCCACCGGAGCCGCCGCGGCTGCCTTCGGCGCGTACGCCCGCGAGCGCGGCCTGGTCCCGGCGGACGCCGTGCTCACCCTCCACCAGGGCGCCGACATGGGCCGCCCGGGAGTGCTCACCGTGGAACTGCGCGAGGGCGACCCCCGGGTCAGGGTGGGCGGCGAGGGCGTCCGCATCCCGTGAGCGAATCCATCGGCCCGGGATTCGTGCGGGTGATCGGATGCGCCGAGGCGGACCTGTCCGCAGGGCTGGCGCGGCAGGTCGCGGAGCTGGAGGACGCGGCCTGGCCGGGGGCCGAGCCCGGGCACGACCCGGCCCTGGCCCCGCGGGCCCTGCTCCTGCTGGACGCGGACGGCACCGTGGCCGCCTCGCTGGCACTGCTGTTCAAGGAGATCCGGCTCGCGGGGCGGACCTACCGGGCGGCCGGGCTGAGCGCGGTCGTGACGCGGGCCGCGCTGCGCGGGCAGGGGCTCGGCGGCCGACTGGTGGCGGCCGCCCGCACCGAGCTGGCGGCCGACCCGGCCGTGGACCTGGCGCTGTTCAGCTGCGACCGGCCCCTGGCACCGTTCTACGGGGCGGCCGGCTTCGAACCGCTGCCCGGTACGGTGCTGGTGGGCGGGACCCCGGAGGATCCGCTGGCCACCGACGCCCCGGGCTTCGACAAGGTGGTGCTGGCGGCCTTCTTCACGGACGACCCCGGCACGGTCCGCGCCGCCTTCACGGGCGTTCGCGTCCCGCTCCACCCCGGAAACACCGACAGGCTGTGGTGACGGGCGCCAAAGCCCTTCACCACAGCCCGTCGGCACCTCGCCGGCAGATCGCCGGCGTCAGTTGGCGCGCGTGGAGTCCGAGTCCGCGGGCCGCACCTTCGGCGGGCCCGCCGGGCCGCCGCGGTCGACGAGGAACAGCGTCAGCACGGGGACCAGGTACAGCAGCCACACCGTGAGCTGGAGGACGGTGGGGTCCGGCTGGAAGTTGAAGACGCCCTTGAGCAGGGTCCCGTACCAGCTGTCCGGCGGGACCGTCTCGCTGATGTCGAAGGCCTTGTCGGCCAGGCCGCCCAGGAAGCGGGCCTCCTGGAGGTCGTGGACCCCGTACGCGAGCACGCCCGCGGCCACGACCACCAGCATGGCGCCGGTCCACCGGAAGAACTTCGCCAGATTGATCCGCAGGGCGCCGCGGTAGAACAGGTACCCCAGCACGATCGCCGTGCCGATGCCCAGCAGCACACCGATCAGCGGCGCCGAGGAACCCTCGCCACTGGCCCGTACCGACGCCCACACGAACAGCGCCGTCTCCAGGCCCTCCCGGCCGACGGCCAGGAAGGCGGTGGCGACCAGCGCCCACGTGCCCATGGCGAGCGCCGTGTCGAGCCTGCCCTGCAGATCGGCCTTCAGATGCCGCGCGGTGCGCTTCATCCAGAAGACCATCCACGTCACCAGACCCACCGAGATGATCGACAGCGCGCCGCCGAGCAGCTCCTGCGCCTCGAAGGTCAGCTCCTGGGTGCCGAATTCGAGCATCGCGCCGAAGGCGAGGGAGAGCGAGCAGGCGATCGCGATGCCCAGCCAGACGGGACGCAGGGCGTCCCGGCGCTCGGTCTTCACCAGGTACGCGACGAGGATGCAGACGACCAGGCTGGCCTCCAGCCCCTCGCGCAGGCCGATCAGATAGTTGCCGAACACGGCGGTTGTTCCTCTCCGGCGGATACGGCGGATACGGCGGGTGCTTACGCGAACAGCGTCCGGCCCCACCAGTCGTCCTTGTCGCGGACGCCCGGCGGGACGGCGAAGACGGCCGAACCCACGTGCTGGATGTATTCGTTGAGGACGTCGGACCTGGCCAGGTTGCGCTGGATCGGGATGAAGCCCTTGCGTATGTCGCGCTGGTAGGCGAGGAAGAACAGGCCCGCGTCGAGGCGGCCCAGACCGTCCGTGCCGTCGGTGAAGGAGTAGCCGCGGCGCAGGATCGTCGCACCGTTGTTGGTGTCCGGGTGCGCGAGGCGCACGTGCGCCTCCGGCTTCATCGCCTTCAGGAAGGGCTCGTCGCGCTCCCTGGACTTGCCGACCGGGGCGCCCTCGCCCTTGTCGCGGCCGAAGATGTCCTCCTGCTCCTGGAGCGGAGTGCGGTCCCAGGTCTCGATGTTCATCCGGATCCGGCGGGCCACCAGGTACGAGCCGCCGGTCAGCCAGTCGCTGCCGTCGCCCGCGCCGACCCACACGTGCTTGTCCAGGGCGGCCCTGTCGGTGCCGGAGATGTTCCGGGTGCCGTCCTTGAAGCCCATCATGTTGCGCGGGGTCTGCTCGTCGGGGGTGGTCGACGAGGTCTTGCCGAAGCCGAGCTGCGACCAGCGCATCGCGGTCCGGCCGAAGCCGATGCGGGCCAGCTGGCGGATCGCGTGCACGGCGACCTGCGGGTCGTCGGCGCAGGCCTGGACGCAGAGGTCGCCGCCGGAGCCGGCCGGGTCCAGGTTGTCGCCGGGGAAGAGCTCCAGGTCCACCAGCGCCTCGGGGCGCTTGCCCTCCAGCCCGAACCGGCCCTTGGCGAACAGGCCCGGCCCGAAGCCGATGGTCAGGGTGAGGCGGGATGCCTTCAGGCCCAGCGCCTCGCCCGTGTCGTCCGGCGGGGCCTCCGGGAGGCCGCCGAAGCCGCCCTCGCCGACCGGCAGACCGGCCGTCATCAGCCGGGCCGCCGCGGTCCACTCCTTGAGGAGTTTGACCAGTTCCTCGCGGTCCTTCGTCTTCACGTCGAAGGCCGCGAAGTGCAGGCGGTCCTGCACGGCGCTCGCGATGCCGGCCTGGTGCTCGCCGTGGAACGGCACGGCCGCCCCGGCGGCCGCCGCCGACACCATGTCCGAACCGCCGCCGAACGCCGCCACGGCGCCACCGGCCGCGGCGGCGCCGAGCGCGAACCCGGCCCCGCCCCAGCCCAGCACCGCGCGCCGCGAGGGCGCGGCGCCGGAAGCCTCCGCGGAGCCGTCACCGTCCTGCTGGGACTGCTGCGCAGCCGAGTCCGACTCGGTCATCGTGCTCTCCCGCCTGCTTTCCGTCTCTGTCTGCTACTTGGTGACCGCGGCGGCGAGCTTGGAGAGCGGCTCGGCGAGCGCGTTCACGCCGTCCGAGAGCTCCTTGCGCTCCTGCTCACCGACCTTGTCGTACGAGGTGAACTCGTAGGTCGTCTGGTCGGCGCGGTACTTGTCCAGAAGGGTGTTCAGGGCCGTGAACTGGGCGTCGAGCTGCTTCGTCAGTTCCGGGTCGTTCTTCACGGCGATCGGCTTGAGCAGCTCGTACGCCTTCTGCGCACCCTCGACGTTGGCCTTGAAGTCGACCAGGTCGGTGTGCGAGTAGCGCTCCTCCTCGCCGGTGACCTTGCCGGTGGCGACCTCGTCGAGGAGCTCCTTGGCGCCGTTGGCGATCGAGGTCGGGGTGATCTCGGCCTGGCCGACCTTCTTCTGCCAGTCGGTCAGGTCCGCGATCAGGGTGTCGGCGAGCTCCTTCTCCCGGTCGGTGATCTTGCCGTCGACCCACAGAGACTTCTCCAGACGGTGCCAGCCCGTCCAGTCCTTCGCCGGGTCCTGGCCGGCCTCCAGGCCGTCCTCGCGGACGTCGACCTTCGGGTCGATGTCGCCGAAGGACTCGGCGACCGGCTCGGTGCGCTCCCAGCCGATGCGGGAGGCGGCGTAGATCTTCTTCGCGCCCTCGACGTCGCCGGCCTTGACCGCGTCCGCGAAGGCCTGCGCCTTGGGGAGGGTCTCCTCGGCCTGCGTGACCACGTACGCGCGGTAGGCGGCGACCGCGGCGTCCATCTCGGGGCTGCGCTTCTCCTCGCCGCCCTTGCCGGTGGCCTTGACCTTCTGGGAGATGCCGTCGCCCTTCATGCCGGGCTTGCAGACGATCGAGTAGTCGCCCGCCTTGATCTCGGCGGTGATGGATGCCTTGGTGCCGGGGCCGATGTTCTCGCGCTCGGTCACGATGCGGGCGTCCGGGAAGAGGACGTAGACCTCGGTGACCTTGGAGCCCTTGTTCTCGACGTCGATCTGCACCTTGCCGGAGGGGAACTCCGTCTTCGACACCTCGCAGGCGCTGTCGGACGCCGCCACCTTGATCACGTCATCGCCGCCCGCCTCGCTCTTCTGGGAGCAGCCGGTGACGGCGGTCAGTGCGGCCGCCACGGAGGCTGCGGCGATGGCGGTGAGGCGAGCGGGGCGCATATGGGGGCTCCTGGCGTCGGACGAAGGGGCCGTCCCGAGGGGGGAGAGGCCGATGAGGCGGACCTAACTTAACCGAGGCTTACCTCACCCATACCCCCTCGTACCGTGATTCAGCTCATAGCTTTCGGCCCCGGACACGGCCCTGTCACGGCCCCTCCACGGCAGCCCCATGGCACGGTCAAGCGGGGGTCAAGCCAGGGGTCCGGGCCGTACCGGGGAGGCTTCCGCGGTCCGGACGGGGACCACCAGCGGGGCCCCGGTGCGCGGGTGCGGGAGGACCTCCACCGGCTGCCGGTAGACCCGGCTCAGCAGCTCGCCCTCGAACACCTCGGTCGGCGGGCCGTCCGCGGCGATCCGTCCGTCGTGCAGGACGGCGGCCCGGTCCGCGTAGGCGGCGGCCAGCCCCAGGTCGTGCAGGACGACGACGACCGCGTCCCCGGCCGCGGCCCGCTCCCGGCAGATGCGCAGCACGAGCTCCTGGTGGCGCAGGTCGAGGGCGGCGGTGGGCTCGTCCAGCAGCAGCAGCGGGGCGCGCTGGGCCAGTACGCGGGCCAGTGCGACCCGGGCCCGCTCGCCGCCGGAGAGGGCGGAGAAGGGGCGCGCGGCGAAGTCCGTGACCTCGGTGGCGGCCATCGCGATGGCCACGGCCTCCTCGTCGGCCTCGGCGAGGGGGGTGCCGGCCCAGGGTGCACGTCCCATCCGTACGACGTCCTCCACCGGGAAGGGGAAGGACAGCGCGGCCGACTGCGGAAGTACGGAGCGGCGCAGCGCGAGGTCCGGGGCGCTCCAGTCGGCCACCGGGCGGCCGTCGATCCGGATCTGCCCGGAGGCGGCGGGCAGATCGGCGGCGAGCGCGCCCAGCAGCGTGGACTTGCCCGCGCCGTTCGGGCCGACCAGGGCCAGCACCTGACCGGCCCGGGCGGTCAGGTCGATCCCGGCGAGGACATCGCGCTGCCCGAGCCGGACGTGCAGGTCCACGGCCTCGGCGACGGCGTCGCCGGGGGCGGGGCGGGCCGGGACGGTCCTGCGTGAACGGGTGAGCAGCCCCGTCAGCCTGCTGGTCACGCCCAGCCTCCTTGCTTGCGGCGGGTGCGGCGCAGCAGCCAGAAGAAGAACGGGCTGCCGAGCAGGGCGGTCAGTACACCGAGCGGCAGCTCGGCGGGCTGGGCGAGGGTCCGGGCGGCCAGGTCGCCGGCGACCAGGACCACGGCGCCGGCGAGGGCGCTGCCGGGGACCAGGAAGCGGTGGCCGGGGCCGTTGGCCATGCGCAGCAGGTGCGGGACGAGCAGGCCGATGAAGGTGATCACGCCGGCCACGGCGACGGCGGCGGCGGTCAGCAGGGCGACGACCAGGATCAGGGAGAGGCGCAGCCGCTCGACGTCGATGCCGAGATGGCGGGCCGGGCGTTCGCCGAGGGAGAGGAGGTCGAGGCGGCGGGAGTAGAGGGGAGCGATCACCAGGCCGGCGAGGGCGCAGGGCAGGACGGCGAGGACCTTGGGCCAGGTGGCCTGGGCGAGGGAGCCGAGCTGCCAGAAGGTGATCTGGTTGACCTGGCCGCTGTCCGCGAAGAAGACGAACAGGCCGATGAGGGCGCCGGCGAAGGTGTTGACCGCGATGCCGGTGAGGATGAGGGTGACGACCTCCGTCTTCCCGCCGTTGCGGGAGAGGAGGTAGACCGAGCTGACGGTGATCAGGCCCGCGATGAACGCGCAGACGGTGATGGTCCAGTTGCCGAAGAAGCTGAGGCCGAGGCCGATGGCGGCGACCGCGCCGACGGCGGCGCCGGCCGAGATGCCGATGACGCCGGGCTCGGCGAGGGGGTTGCCGAAGACCCCCTGCATGAGCGCGCCCGCGCAGCCGAGGCTGGCGCCGACGAGCAGGGCGAGGACGACGCGGGGGAGGCGGACGTTCCACAGGACGCTCTCGCCGACGCGGTCGAGGGGGGCGCCGCCGAGGCCGAGGTGGTGCTGGACGGAGGCGAGGACGTCCGGGAGGGGGATGTCGTAGGCGCCGACTCCCGCGGAGAGCAGGGCGAGGAGGGCGAGGGCCGCGACGAGCGCGACGGTGAGCAGGGCGGACTTGCGGCTGCGGTGCCGTGGCTTCGGCCGGGGCCGGGGCGCGGGCCCGGGCTCCGGCCCGGCTTCGGTGGTGGGTGCGCCGGGGGCG
Source organism: Streptomyces sp. NPDC054932 (assembly GCF_053610205.1). Classification (NCBI taxonomy): domain Bacteria; kingdom Bacillati; phylum Actinomycetota; class Actinomycetes; order Kitasatosporales; family Streptomycetaceae; genus Streptomyces; species Streptomyces sp. NPDC054932. Next base: position 13,334 of record NZ_JBSGXU010000162.1, read on the forward strand.
GTGGCGGTGGCGGGGGTTCCGCCGGGGCCGGGCGCGCGCCGGGTCGTCTCCTCGGACGCCGAATGTGACGAGGCGTCGGAGGGTGCTGCGGCGGTGCATTCGGCGCCCTGCGGGGAGCGCCCCGACACACACCCGGCCCCGTCGGAACCGGCCGGCCGGTCGGCGGGCGCGGTGTGCGGGAGGCGGCCCGACGTGCTTGCGGCCCCCGCCTCGGAATTGGCCAGGTCTCTGGCTTCCGGGTCGTGCAGGGTCATCTCAGGCGCCCTTGTAGAGCTGGGTGACCAGGGAGGAGAGGACCTGGTCGGTGCGCGGGCCGTAGTTGAGGAGGACGCCGTCGTCGACCGTGACCACCCGGCGGTCCATGCCGGCCGGGGTCTGGGCGACGCCCGGGATCTTCACCAGGCCGTCGATGCCGCCGACCGATTCGAGGCCCTTGGACATGACGAGGATCGCGTCGGGCGCGGCGGCCGCCAGGGCCTCGCTGGTGATCGGGGTGAAGTCCTTGCCGAGTCCGGACTCCTTGCCGGTGTCGACCGCGCCGGCCGCCTCCAGAAGTGAGGCGGCGCCGGAGTCCGAACCGCCCAGCAGGTAGACGGAGGCGGTGCCGCGCAGGTAGAGGAAGGCCACCCGGGGCTTCTTGCCGGAGGCGGCCGGGATGTCCTTGCGGACGGTGGCGATCCGGTCGGCGGTGCGCTGGTTCAGCTGCGTGCCGGCCTCCTTGACGCCGAGGGCGGCGGCCACGGCGTCGATCCGCTTCGGGACGTCGTCCAGTCCCTTGGCGGGGTCGATGACCAGGAGGGGTACGCCGGCGTCGCGGATCTGCTGGATGGCTTCTCCTGGGCCGCTGGTGGTCTCGGCGACGACGAGGGTCGGGCGCAGGGACAGGACGCTCTCCGCGGAGACGTCGTGTCCACGTGTCACCACCGGTAGCTGGGCGGCCTGTTCGAAGGTGGCGGTGATGTCCCGGGCGACGACCTGCTTGCCGAGGCCCAGGGTGTGGACGATCTCGTTGAGGCTGCCGCTCAGGGGGACGACCCGGTCCGCGGACGTGATGGTGACCTGGGTGCCGTCGGCCGACGGCACGGTGACCGGCAGGGCGGGCCGGGGTGCCGGATCGAGTGGTTCCACCCGGTCCGGGACCGCGGCTGCGCTCGGGGCGGATGAGCCCGGGGTGGTGGCCGTACCTCCGCAGGCCGTCAGCGCGAGTGCCAGTCCTGCCACGGCAACTGCGAGACGGGGAAAGCGGTGTGACGCGGCGGGCGTAGGCACGAAGGCACCGTCCTGATCGTCCGACTGAGGTTCTGGAGACCGGGGGGTGTTCATCCGGCCGTGGTTAGCTTAGGTTAGCCTAACCTTGCCCGCTAGACCTTAGGAGGGGGCATTCATGCCCACACGACCCGTCCGTGCGTTCGCCGTCGCCCTGTTGGCGGCCCTGCTGGGCGCCCTGCTCCCGGCAACCGCCGCAGAGGCGGGCACCGTACAGGGGGGTCGACTCGACTGGGGCATCAAATCGTCTTTCCAGAGTTATGTCACGGGTCCGGTGGCAAAAGGTGGTTTCAAGCTGAAGAGTGGCGCGGCCACCGTGGGCGGCAGTCTCTTCCGCTTCCATTCCGCGGCCGGTTCCTACGACCCCGACTCCGGCGCCTTCGAGGCCTCCTACTCGGGCGGGGTGACCTTCCAGGGCCACCAGAAGCCCGACGGTGTCCACGAATTGGACATGACGATCAGCCGCCCGACCGTCAAGATCTCCGGCGGCAGGGGCACCCTGTACGTGGACGTCTCCAGCAAGGCCAAGGACGGCGGAGCCGTCACCAACCAGTCGCAGGTCGCCTTCGCCTCGCTCGGCGTCGGCGGCATCAACATGAAGGGCGGCGCCAGCCCGCTGACCCTCACGAACATCCCGGCCACCCTCACCGGGGAAGGCGCCAAGGCCTTCGCCGGCTACTACGGAGCCGGCACCCAGCTCGACCCCGTCTCGCTCTCCGCCGACGTCAAGGCCGCCCCGGCCGCAGCCGCCCCCTCGCAGCCGGCGACGCCGCAGCCGAGCGCCACCGCCGAGACCCCGCAGGCGCAGGGCGCCTTCGCCGACGCCGCCGTCGACTGGGGGGTGCGCCGCACCTTCCGCGAGTACGTCACCGGTTCGATCGGCCAGGGCAGGTGGATCCTCGCCGAGGGAGCCCAGGACGGCGGCGCGCTGTTCCGCTTCCCGCAGGGCAAGGGTTCGTTCGACGGCGCGAAAGGCACTCTTGACGCGGCCTTCGCCGGTACGGTCCGGTTCACCGGAGCCCACCTGGACCTCACGCTCGGCAGGATGAGCGTGAAGGTGGAGAACGGCAAGGGCGTCCTGTCGGCGGACGTCACCGCCGGCGGCGCGACGAAGAACGCCGTCCCGCTCGTGGAGTTCGACGCCAAGGGCCTGAAGACCGAGGGCAGGCTGGCCACCCTCACCGAAGCCCCGGCCGCCCTCACCGAGGGCGGCTCCCAGGCCTTCAACTCCATGTACAAGGCCGGCACCGAGATGGACCCCGTCTCGCTCGCCGTCGCCCTGGACTCCACCGCCCAGCTGCCCGCCCTGCCCGACCTGGGCTCCACGGCCCCGCCCGCCCCCGCGGCCGCGTCGCCGTCCGCCGAGCCCGCCCCCGCCGCCAAGGCCGACGAGTCCTCCAGCACCGGGCTCTTCATCGGCCTCGCCGCGGGCGTCCTGGTCCTGGCCGGCGCCGCCGGTGCCTTCCTGATCGTGCGCAAGCGCCGTACGGCCCCCGCCCCGGCCTCGGCCGCTGCCTCCGACCCGGATGCGGCCGCCCCCGCAGGCGCGCCCACCGACGCACCCCAGTAGGCCCCACCTCCTTCTCCTTCCCCCTTCTGTTCCTCCAGGAGTACCCAGCCATGTCGTCCATCCGACGCCCGATTTCCCTCGCGGCCGCAGTCCTGACCGCCGCAGCCCTCGGCGCCACCGCCTTCGCCCTGCCCGCCACCGCGGCGGGCGGGCCGCCCACCGAACCGGTGAAGATCGTCGGCGGCTCCCTCGACTGGGGCGTCCTCGCGAGCTACCGCGCCTACGTGACCGGCATGGCCAAGGGCACCATCACCGTGGCGGACGGCGCCCGGCAGAACGAGGACGGCACCCTGCGCTTCACCGAGCCGACGGGCCAGTACGAGCCGGCCGACGGGCACGTGGTGAAGGCGGCCTTCAGGGGCAGCGTCACCTTCACCTCGCCCGCCCCGCCGACCGGCCACGGCTTCGAGGTCAAGCTCTCGGACATCCGTATCGACACCGGTACCAAGAAGCTCACCGCGGACGTCACCAAGGGCGGCACCACGACCCAGGACGTGCCGATGGCCACGGTGGCCTTCGCCGGCCAGTCGATGACCGGCCTGGCGACCAAGCTCACCAAGGAGGCCGCGGACGCGCTCGGTTCGCCGGGCTACGAGGGCAAGGCCGGCGACCCGCTGACCGCGAAGCTGGACTTCGAGAAGCCCGCCCCCGAACCCACCCCGGACAACACCACCAAGAACCCGACGCCGCCGGCCGACGACGCGCAGAAGGTGCTCAGCGGCAAGCTGACGTGGGGCGTGAAGGAGTCCTTCCGCAAGTACGTGCTGAGTGCGGGCTCGATCACCCCGGCCGGCGGGGCCGCCAAGAACGGCGACGTCTTCGACTTCGCCTTCGGCAAGGGCGACCTGGACGTCAAGAAGCAGAAGCTGAACGCCTCCTTCGAGGGCAACCTCCGATTCCAGTACGCCGCCCACGGCATAGACATGACCTTCGGCAACCCCCGCGTCAGCGCCACCGGCAGGACCGGCACCCTGTACGTGGACGTCAAGAACGCCTCCGGCAGCAGGACCGGGCTCCCCTTCGCGACGCTCGACCTGTCGAAGACCGACTACAAGACCAAGAACGGCGTGCTGGCGCTGAACGCGGTCCCGGCGGCCTTCACGGCCGAGGGCGCGGCGGCCTTCGCCAACGACACCACCGGCTCCATGTACAAGGCGGGCGACGCGATCGACCCGGTCAGCTTCGCCGTGGCGGTGGACAAGGACGCCACCCTTCCGCCCACCACCGGGGGCACGACCGGCGGCTCCACGGGCGGTACGACGAGCGGTTCGGGAGGCACCACGGGCGGTACGACCGGTGGCACCACCGGCGGTACGGGCGGCACCGTGGGCGGCGGCTCGTCCACCGTCGGCGGCAACCTCGCCAACACCGGCGCCGGGGTCCCGGCCGGGGCCCTGCTCACCACCTCCGGCCTGGTGATCGCGGCCGGCGCGGGCGCGGTGCACCTCGCGCGCAGGCGGCGTACGTCCCAGGTCTGAGCCGTGCTTGAATTCCCGCGTGAACGATCTCGACGTGTTGAAGGTCTTCTGCGCGGGTGACGGCCGGTTCGGCAACCTGCTCGGTGTCGTGCGCGACGGCCGGACCTGCCCCGACGATGCGTCGCGGCAGGCCCTGGCCGCCGAACTCGGCTACAGCGAGACGGTGTTCGTCGACGACCCCGAGCGCGGGGTCGTCGACATCCGCACCCCCGGCACCCGGATGTCCTTCGCGGGACATCCGCTGGTCGGGGCCGCGTGGCTGCTGGACATCGAGGAGCTCCAGCCGCCCGCCGGATCCGTATGGGCCCGTGACGACGGGGAGTTCACCTGGATCACGGCCCGCCCCGAGTGGGTCGAGGGCAAGCGCACCGAACAGTACGGATCCGTCGCCGAGGTCGAGGCGCTGCCGGCCCCGCCGCCCGGCGAGGGCTGGCTGTACGCCTGGGCCTGGGAGGACGAGGCCGCGGGCCGCGTGCGCGCCCGCGGCTTTCCGCGCCGCCCCGACGGGATCATCGCCGAGGACGAGGCCACCGGCTCGGCGGCGATCCTGCTGACGGCCCAGCTGAACCGCGCCCTGAACATCACCCAGGGCGCCGGTTCCCAGATCCTCACCGCCCCGGGTCCCGACGGCACGGTGGAGATCGGCGGCCGCGTGCGCTTCGCCCCGAACCCGGGCTGAGGACGCCTCCTGAGTACCGCGCCCCACGGAAGTGAGTACGCGGGCGCTGACGCCGGCGCAGGTCGGCGCGGTGCAATGGCGGCATGACGAAGACTCCGGTGCTCCAGCACCCCGACGAGCGGCGGCAGTGGCTGTCGGTGGCGGCGCTCTTCACCGTGCTGGCCCCGGTGGCCGTGTGGTGCGGGCAGGCGAGCTCCTTCCTGCCCGGGATGCCGCCCGCATTCGCCCCGTTCTACTTCCTCCCGCTGGCGATGGTGGCCGCGACCTGGATCCCGCCCCGGACCGACGTGCAGCGCAGGCGGCGCCTCGCGCTGGGCAGCATCGGCTGCCTCATGGCCTTCCTCTACCCCCATGTGCTCCCCGTCGTGATCCTCACGCTCTGGGCGCTCACGGGCGGCTGAAACGGCCGCAGGGCCGGGCCCGGTGCACCTCGTGCAC
>NZ_JBSGXU010000163.1:0-18742 GCF_053610205.1 Streptomyces sp. NPDC054932
GGACACCCACGGTGTCCGGCCCCGGCCGACAGCTCCGGCTCAACCCGCCATCGGCGGGTTACTTCTTCCGGCGACGCCCGCCCGCGGCCTTCTGCGCCTTGCGCCGCTCCGCCCGCGTCATCCCGTCACCCTCGCCACCGGCGGCATCGCTCTCGAAGTCGCCCTCGATCACACCGCCCTCCCCGTCGACCGTCGGCGCCGAGAAGTGCAGCCGGTCCGGCCGCTGCGGAGCGTCCAGCCCCTTCGCCCGGATCTCCGGACGCGCACCCGCCGGCTCCTTCGTCAGGGACGGCGCCGCGTCCTGCACCGGAAGCTCCTCGACCTGCTGCTCGACCTGGACCTCCAGGTTGAACAGGTAGCCGACGGACTCCTCCTTGATGCCTTCCTGCATGGCGTTGAACATGTCGAAGCCCTCGCGCTGGTACTCGACCAGCGGGTCCTTCTGGGCCATCGCCCGCAGGCCGATGCCCTCCTGCAGGTAGTCCATCTCGTACAGGTGCTCGCGCCACTTGCGGTCCAGCACCGACAGGACCACGCGCCGCTCCAGCTCGCGCATGATCTCGGAGCCGAGCGTCTTCTCGCGCGTCTCGTACTGCTCGTGGATGTCGTCCTTGACGGACTCCGCGATGAACTCGGCGGTGATGCCGGCGCGGTCGCCCGCGGCCTCCTCCAGCTCCTCGATGGTGACCTTCACCGGGTAGAGCTGCCGGAAGGCGCCCCACAGACGCTCCAGGTCCCACTCCTCGGCGAAGCCCTCGACCGTCTCGGCCGCGATGTACGCGTCGATGGTGTCGTCCATCATGTGGCGCACCTGGTCCTGGAGGTCCTCGCCCTCCAGGACGCGGCGGCGCTCGCCGTAGATGACCTCGCGCTGGTTGTTGAGGACCTCGTCGTACTTCAGGACGTTCTTGCGCGTCTCGAAGTTCTGGGTCTCCACCTGCGACTGGGCCGACGCGATCGCGCGCGTCACCATCTTGTTCTCGATCGGCACGTCGTCGGGGACGTTCGCCATCGCCATGACGCGCTCTACCATCTGCGCCTTGAACAGGCGCATCAGGTCGTCGCCCAGCGACAGGTAGAAGCGGGACTCGCCCGGGTCGCCCTGTCGGCCGGAGCGGCCGCGCAGCTGGTTGTCGATGCGGCGCGACTCGTGGCGCTCGGTGCCCAGCACGTACAGCCCGCCGAGATCCTTGACCTCCTCGAACTCCGCCTTCACCGCGGCCTCCGCCCGGGTGAGCGCCTCGGGAAGGGCGTGCGCCCACTCCTCGATGTGCTCCTCGGGGTCCAGACCGCGCTGGCGCAGCTCGGCCTCGGCGAGGTCGTCCGGGTTGCCGCCGAGCTTGATGTCGGTACCGCGGCCGGCCATGTTCGTGGCGACGGTGACCGCGCCCCGGCGGCCGGCCTGGGCGACGATCGTCGCCTCACGGTCGTGCTGCTTGGCGTTGAGCACCTCGTGCGGGATGCCGCGCTTGGAGAGCTGCTGGGAGAGGTACTCGGACTTCTCGACCGACGTCGTACCGACGAGGATCGGCTGGCCCTTCTCGTGCTTCTCCGCGATGTCGTCGACGACGGCGGCGAACTTCGCGACCTCGGTCCGGTAGATCAGGTCCGCCTGGTCCTTGCGGACCATGTCGCGGTTGGTCGGGATCGGGACGACACCGAGCTTGTAGATCTGGTGGAACTCGGCGGCCTCGGTCATGGCCGTACCGGTCATGCCCGACAGCTTCGAGTAGAGGCGGAAGAAGTTCTGCAGGGTGATCGTGGCGAGGGTCTGGTTCTCGTCCTTGATGTCCACCCCTTCCTTCGCCTCGATCGCCTGGTGCATGCCCTCGTTGTAGCGGCGGCCGGCGAGGATACGGCCGGTGTGCTCGTCGACGATCATGACTTCGCCGTCGATGACGACGTAGTCCTTGTCGGCCTTGAAGAGCTCCTTGGCCTTGATCGCGTTGTTCAGGTAACCGACGAGCGGGGTGTTCACCGACTCGTAGAGGTTCTCGATGCCGAGCCAGTCCTCGACCTTGGCGACACCGGTCTCGTGGATGGCGACGGTGCGCTTCTTCTCGTCGACCTCGTAGTCGCCGGTCTCCTCGATGCCCTTCAGCGGCTGGCCGGCCTCGCCCTTGGTCAGGCGGGTCACCAGCTTCGCGAAGTCGCCGTACCACTTCGTGGCCTGGTCGGCCGGGCCGGAGATGATCAGCGGGGTACGGGCCTCGTCGACCAGGATCGAGTCGACCTCGTCGACCACGGCGAAGTTGTGGCCGCGCTGGACGAGCTCGTCCTGGGACCACGCCATGTTGTCGCGCAGGTAGTCGAAGCCGAACTCGTTGTTCGTGCCGTAGGTGATGTCGCTGTTGTACTGCTCACGGCGCTGGGCGGGCGACATGTTCGCCAGGATGCAGCCGACGTTGAGGCCGAGGAACTTGTGCACCCGGCCCATCAGCTCGGAGTCGCGCTCGGCGAGGTAGTCGTTCACCGTGATCAGGTGGACGCCCTTGCCGGACAGCGCGTTCAGGTAGGCGGGGAGCGTACCGACGAGGGTCTTGCCCTCACCGGTCTTCATCTCGGCCACGTAGCCGAGGTGCAGCGCCGCGCCACCCATGATCTGGACGTCGTAGTGCCGCTGGCCGAGGACGCGCTTGGCCGCCTCGCGTACGGTCGCGAAGGCCTCGGGCAGCAGGTCGTCCAGGCTCTCGCCGTCCTGGAAACGCTGCTTGTACTCGTCCGTGAGCGCTCGCAACTCGGCGTCGGAGAGGTTGACGAAGTCCTCTTCGATGGAGTTGACCTGGTCCGCGATGCGGTGCAGTTTGCGCAGGATCTTGCCTTCGCCTGCACGCATGAGCTTGTTGAAGACGGACACCGAGGTTTGTCTCCTTGCCGGTCGGGCCTGGGCACTGTACGTACACGGGCACGGCAGGTGGGCCCCACCGCAACGGCCATCGTAAGCGAGGACGTGGCCGCGTCGGGAGGTCCGCCGTTCCCGTGAAGGCACGGGTGCCCGGATTGAGAACGTACGGGGGACACCGAAGGTGCCGCATCGCCCCGAGGGATCACCGAAAATTGTTCGCCGCGTGCCGCGCGACGGCAGCAGAATTCATTGCATGGAGCCAACGACCCTCAGCACGGACCGACTGATATTGCGGCCCTTCGTCCCCTCGGACGAGGAAGAGGTGTACGCCGCCGCACAGGACCCGGACATCCAGCGCTGGACGTTGGTCCCCTCCCCCTACGGGCACGAGCACGCGCACGCCTTCGTGAACGAGATCGTCCCGAACGGCTGGCGCGACGGCACGGCCTTCTCCTTCGCCGTACGCCTCGGGGCCGGCGGAGCCCTGGTCGCGGCCGTCGGCGTGCACATCCACGGCGCGGAGAGCCACGAGATCGGCTACTGGGCGGTCAAGGAGCACCGGGGCCGGGGCTACATGACCGAGGCGGTCCGGGCCGTCGCCCGCTGGGCCTTCACCGAGCTGGGCGTCGGACGCCTGGAATGGCGCGCCGAGGTGGGCAACGCGGGCTCGCGCGCCGTGGCCGAGCGGGCCGGCTTCCGGGTCGAGGGACTCCTGCGGGCCGGCATCCAGCAGCGCGGCACCTACCGCGACTGCTGGGTCGGCTCCCTGCTCCCCTCGGACCTGGGCCTCCCCTCGTCCCTGCCCTACCTGCCCGCTGTCAGTGGCACCCCATAGTCTTCGGGGATGACTTCGGGCACCGCTTCGCTCTCCCTGTCCGCCGACGAGGCCCGGCGCATCGCCCTGCGCGCGCAGGGCTTCCTCGGCGCACCCGACCGGCGCGGCGGGGTCCGCGGGGTCCTGCGCCACCTGGGCGCCGTACAGCTGGACACCATCTCGGTCCTGGCCCGCTCGCACGAGCTGATCCCGTACGCGCGCCTGGGCGCGGTGGGCCGGGACACCGTGGAGAAGGCGTACTGGTCGGACCGGCACGCCTTCGAGTACTGGTCGCACGCGGCCTGCATCCTGCCGATCGAGGAATGGCCGCATTTCGCCTTCCGCCGCCGGGCCAACCGGGCACGCGGCCACCGCTGGCACGTCCTGGAGAACAAGGAGCACTCGACGCGGGCGGTCCTGGACCGGCTGGCGTCCGACGGCCCGCTGACCTCGACCGAACTGGGCGGCGCCAAGAACGGCGGCGAGTGGTTCGAGTGGTCCGAGACCAAGATCGCGGTGGAGTGGCTCCTCGACACCGGCGAGGTGGTGTGCAGCGAGCGCCGCGGCTGGAAGCGCGTCTACGACCTCCCCGAGCGGGCCGTTCCCGACGCGCTGCTCCACGACGACCTGGACGACCGCGAGTGCGTACGGCGTCTGGTGGCCCTGGCCGGCCGCTCCCTGGGCATCGGCACCCGCGCCGACATCGCGGACTACCACCGCCTCAAGGGCGAGCAGTTCGACGCGGTGATCGCGGACTCCGGACTGGTCCCGGTCGAGGTGGAGGGCTGGTCCAAGCCGGCGTGGGCGGACCCGGCGGCGCTCGCGCAGACCCCCAGGGGCCGCCACCGCACCACGCTGCTCTCGCCCTTCGACTCCCTGGTCTGGGACCGTCCCCGGACGGAGCGGATCTTCGGTTTCACGCACCGCCTGGAGGCGTACGTCCCCAAGCCGAAGCGGATACACGGGTACTTCGCGATGCCGCTGCTGGCGGGCGGCCGGCTCCAGGGCCGCGTGGACCCGGCCCGCGAGGGCCGCACGCTGGTCGCCCGGCAGCTCTCGCTGACCTCCCCGAAGGCCGCCGGCCCGATGGCGCAGGCACTGCGGGAGGCTGCGGAGTGGGTCGGCTGCGAGGACGTGCGCGTCGAGCGCGCGAGTTCGCCCGCGGAGGCGGCGGCCGTCACCTCGGAACTGGCCGCCTTGTGAACCCTCCGCTCGGCGCCGTCCGGTCGGCACCCTACGGTCAGCGGATTTCGAGGATCTTTTCCCGCATCGCGTAGACCACGGCTTCCATCCTGGAGTGCAGCTGCAGCTTCTCCAGGATGTTGCGGACGTGGTTCTTCACGGTGTTCTCGGAAATGAACAACTCCTTGGCGATATCACGGTTGTTCATACCGGTGGCCACCAGTTTCAGGACCTCCAGTTCCCGGTCCGTCAGTCTCGGCGCGGGCACCAGCCGCCGCTCGTCGGTCCGCTGGATCATCGACTTGAACTCGGTGAGCAGTTTCGACGCCATCGACGGGCTGATCTGCGACTGGCCGTCCGCCACCGCCCGGATCGCCGTGGCCACCTCGTCCGTCGAGATCTCCTTCAGGAGGTACCCGGTCGCGCCCGCCTTGATCGCGTCGTAGAGGTCCGCCTCCTCGTCGCTGATCGTCAGCATGATGATCTTCGCGGAGGGGGCCACCTCCTTGATCGAGGTGCATGCCTCGATCCCGCCGCGCCGGGGCATCCGCACGTCCATCAGCACGATGTCCGGAAGCAGATCGGCCGCCTTGTCCACGGCCTCCGCCCCGTCCCCCGCCTCACCGACGACCTGGATGTCCTCCTCCTGCGCGAGGACGATCTCCAGTCCCCGCCGGAACAGCGCGTGGTCGTCGACCACGAGCACCCTGATGGGCTCCCCGGCGGGCTCCGCCGCCGGGTCCGCCCCGCGGCAGCCCGCGCCGCCGTCGTCCCCGCGCACCGGCCCGAAGGTGTCCGCCATCGTTCCTCCCCCTGCATGTGCTCAGTTGCTGGGCCAACCGGACACACACCGCAGCCGGTTGACTGCACGCCATGATTCCATGCCCGCACCACGGCGCGGGGGCCATAAGTGAGCCACCTGGCGCATATCCGTCGCACACCCGGCATGCAGGTGCCCCCGCACGGGCGCCGGAGCGCCTGCGCGGGGGCAGCGAACTGATGTGCCGAGTCGATCTGCCGAGCCGGTGTGCCGGGCCTCAGCCGCCGAGCGCGCCACCGGCGCCGCCCCGCGGCTCCTCCGAGCTGGAGGCACCGTCGGGGTTCACGTGGATGACGCCGTAGTCATAGGCGTGACGGCGGTAGACGACGCTGGGCAGCTTCGTCTCGGAGTCGACGAACAGATAGAAGTCGTGGCCGACCAGTTCCATCTCGTACAGGGCCTGGTCGAGCGACATGGGTGTGGCCGAGTGGGTCTTCTCGCGGACGACGAGCGGGCCTTCGCCCTGCACCTCGATGGATCCGATCCGGGTGATCGGCACCCCGTCCGTCTTCTCCTCCGACACCGGCTGGCCACTGCCGTTCAGCGACGCGACGCCCGGCACGACATCGGCGACCTCTGCCGCCGAGAGCCGGCCGTTGCCACGGCGGGTGTAACGCTTGTCGTGCTGCTTGCGCAGCCGGGCCTCCAGCTTGTCCTGAGCCAGGTCGAGCGCCGCGTACGCGTCGGCGGCGGCGGCCTCGGCACGGATCACCGGGCCCCGCGAACGCAGGGTGATCTCCACGCGGTCGGAACGGTCGGCCTGACGCGGATTGTGCTCCTTGGACACCTCGACGTCCAAGCTGATCACCTTGGCGTCGAGCTTCTGGATCCGCTCCGGATTCAGCTTCTCGGCCACGTGCTTGCGGAACCGCTCGGGCACCTCGGTCTTGCGGCCCTTGACGACGATGTCCACGCAGAACTCCGTTCCCGGATAGCTCCGCCCGACGGGGCGAAGCGTCTCCCTTTCGCACCAGACTCCGGTGAAGGCCGGAGCCTCGGACTTGGCGACTTTCACCTCCTCCTCCCCCATCGGCAAGATCAACACCCCACCGACTTCGGAGTCGAGAGACAGCCTCCTGAGTTCCTTACAACCGAACATATCCCTGTATGGCGGTTGTCGGCACCCGCTACCGGAATGTACTTCCAGCGAGGTGGCTGTTGCCTCTCACTACCTGCAACGATGGGCCTTCCCCGCCAGTTCCAAATCTATTCACAAGATTTTTGTTCTGTCCGAGTTGTTCAAAGGCCCGGCGCCCGTTCGATCCGTCTGAACGAGTCCGCCTGCGCGGCCACCACCGCCGCCCGCAGCACCGCCCCCGGACCCCCGGCCAGTCCCCCTGCGCGCACCGCCCGCGCCGCCTCCGCCAGCGTCGCCCCCGTGGTGATCAGGTCGTCCACGAGCACGATCCGGGCCCCGTCGGTGAGCCGCCGCCCGCCCCGGCGCACCGCCAGCGCCCCCGTGAGGTTCTCCCGGCGCTGCCGCGCCCCCAGCCCCGCCTGGTCCGCCACCGCCCGCCGAAGCCCCAGTACGGGCGCCACGCGCGCGGGAACACCGGCCCGCCGCAGCCGCCCCGCGGCCGCCAGCGCGATCCTGCGGGCCGGATCGTGCCCGCGCGCCCGGACCTGCCGCCGCGCCGACGGGACGGGCACCAGGGCCACCTCCCCCGCACCGCCCGCCTCCCGCCTCCCGCCCGCCAGGACGGCCTGGGCCAGGGCGGCGCCGAGCACTCCGGCCAGCGGCAGCGCCCCGCGCTCCTTGTGCGCCAGCAGGAGGCTCCGTACGGCCCCCTCGTAGACGGCGGCGGCCCACACCACCGGCAGTCCCCCGGGCCGCGGAGACGGCCCGACCGGGCCCGCCCCGGCCCCGCCCAGCGCGTCCCGGCACCCGGCGCACACCAGCACCCGGACCGCCCCACAGCCGGCGCAGTCGACCGGCAGGACCAGCCCGGCGAGCTCCCGCCACCACCACCGCACGGCTCCACGCATGGCTCCACACTGACGGGCCGGACCGCAGTCCGCGACCCCTGTGGACAACCGTGCGCGCCGCAGGTCAGCCCGGGTAGACCGGAGCTCCGCCGCCCGCGGTCACCGTGCGCCACTGCGCACCCGGCGGCAGCCAGACGATCCCGTCCTCCGAGAACGCCACCACCGGCTTCGGCTTCGCCTCGTCCTCCGTGGCCGCGACCGCCACCTCGGACAGCCCCGTCGCCCCCGGCAGGCTCGCCGCGACCATCGAGCCGTCGGCCAGCATGTAGCGGGCCTGCTGCACGCCGCCGCTCTCCCGGCCCACCACGAGCAGCCGCCCGCGCGGCGCCCAGCTCATCGCCGTCACGTCGGCCATCTGCGGAGCCGCAGGGCGCAGCTCGCGCACCGACACGGCGGAGAGGTCCCCCTTGGCGTCCGGCCGCTCGATCCGCCCGACGTACAGGGTCTTGCTGTTGTCGGGCTGCTCCACCAGCAGGGCGATCCGCGCCCCGTCGGCGGACACCTTCAGCGAGGCGATCCGCCGGCCGTCGAGCCCCGCCACCTGCACCTTCTGGGGCGCTGCGGTGCCGCCCGGCACCCGCCACAGCCCCGGGTTCTGCGGATCGCGGTCCGCGACCCACACATCGCCCGAGGCGTCCCAGCTCGGCGCGGTCAGCGCGGCCGACTTGCCGCCCCTGCCGATCGCCATCGGCTGCGGCATCGGCCCGGCCCCGACCAGCGACACGACGTACAGCCCGTGCCTGTCCTCGGAGACCACGGCGGCACGCCGCTCGTCGTGCGAGACCGCCGCCGAGTTCAACTTGAACAAGGGAGGGGTCGTCAGCGGCCCCGGCACCGGTTCGGTGCGGGTCTGCTGGTCCTCGCTGCTCACGTCGAGCTTCATCCGCACCAGCCGCTTCTCGTTGTCGACGAAGTACTGGTACTCGGGGATCTTGGGCCGGTTGGCGATCGCGGCCGCGCTCACCTCGGTCACCGAGCACAGCGACGACGACTTGTCGTCGGAGCGCAGCAGTTCGACCTGGTCGAGCCGAGAGCCCGTCAGGTCCTTGACCGTGTAGAGGAGTTGGGTGGCCATCTTCTTGCACTGCGGCTGCGCGACGTTGTCGGCCTTGTCGTTGAGCGGCACGCGCAGCGTGTTCTGGCCGTCGTACGAAAGGGACTTGGTGCCCGTGCGCAGTTCCGTACCGGTGGGGAAGCTGGACTCCACGACCGGGGCGAGCCAGCGCGACGGACCCGCGAGCAGCGACTGCACGGTCTGCGTGGTCGGGTCCATCCGCGAGTCCGGGTCGGTGCGCTGGCGCACGTAGACCGGGTCGGCGACGAGCGTGCCGCCCGCGAAGTAGTACTTGTTGACCGGCATGTAGATGCGCTGGAAGTCCGACTCGCTGAGCACGAGACCGCTCGGCGGCGTCGAGATCCGCCACTGCTTGTCCTCGTCCTGGACGAGCTGGAGGAACTCCTCGTACTCCCTGGCCCCGGTCTGCGGCTGGTACGCGCTGTGCTCGTCGACGGTCGCGAGCTTCTTGCCGGTCACCTTCCAGCGGGGCCCGTCGGGGTCCTTCTCGCCCCGGGTCGCGACCCGGTTGAGTCCGGAGGAGAGCACGGTGACGGCGGAACCGGGCTTCCAGTTCTTCGCGGCGGCCACGGTGAGGTACTTGCGGGCGGTCTCCAGCTGCGGGTCGTCGCTGGTCATCGCCTCCAGGAAACCGTCGACGATCTCCGCCGGGCTGGCCTTGTCCGCGGGCGGTACACCGAACACCCGGACCTGCGAGTCCACGCCCTGCGAGGCCTGCACCGGGCGGATCTCTCCGCTGTCGGGCATCGAGGCGCAGCCGGCCAGCAGCAGCCCGGCCGCTGCGAAGGCGTACGCCCGTACGGTGCGCAGCCGTCGGCCCCTCGCCCGCACGGTCCCTTCCCGCACGGCCCCTTCCCGCGCGTCCAAGGGCTCAGCGTCCATCGGCTCGGTCCTCCTGTTGTGCCTGCTCGGCCGGGCGGGCCACGACCCGGGCCCCGTTGCCCGGCAGCGCCGTCGGGTCGGCGGGCACCGGCACGGCACCGGCGACGGCCGAGCGCGGCGGTATCGGCGAGCGGCCACCGGCGTCGGCGGGCGTACGGTCCCCGGCGCCGCCCGCGGCACCGGCGGCGGCATCGGCCGCGGCCCTGGCCCGGTTGGCGCGGGAATCCTCGGGCTCCAGCGGAATGGGCGAGCCCCGCAGCGGCTCGTCGGCCGTGCGCGGCAGGGTCAGGCGGAACTGCGAGCCGCCGCCCGGCTCGCCCCAGGCCTGCAGCCAGCCGCCGTGCAGCCGGGCGTCCTCGACGGCGATGGACAGGCCGAGGCCGGTCCCGCCGGTCGTGCGCGCCCGCGCCGGGTCGGCCCGCCAGAAGCGGTTGAAGACGCGGGTGGCCTCGCCGGGCTTCAGCCCGACGCCGTAGTCCCGTACGGCGACCGCGACGGCCCCGCCCGCGGACGCCAGCCGGACCACCACATCACGGCCCTCGCCGTGCTCCACGGCGTTGACGACGAGGTTGCGCAGCACCCGCTCCACCCGGCGGGCGTCCGCCTCGGCGATGACCGGCTGGGTGTCGCCCAGCACCCGGATCCGGGTGCCCTTGTGCTCGGCGAGCGGCTCGGCGCCGTCGATGACCCTGCGCACGACGTCGCGCAGGTCGATGGGCTCGGCCTCCAGGGCCGCGGCCCCGGCGTCGAAGCGGCTGATCTCCAGCAGGTCGGCGAGGAGCGACTCGAACCGGTCGAGCTGCCCGGCGAGCAGCTCCGCGGAGCGCGCGGTGATCGGGTCGAAGTCGACCCGGGCGTCGTGGATGACGTCGGCGGCCATCCGTACCGTCGTCAGCGGGGTGCGCAGCTCGTGCGAGACGTCCGAGACGAAACGGCGCTGCATCCGGGACAGCTCCTCCAGCTGCTGGATCTTGTTCTGGAGGTTCTGCGCCATCTTGTTGAAGGCCTCGCCCAGGCGCGCGATGTCATCCTCACCGGTGACCTTCATGCGCTCCTGGAGCCGCCCGGCCGAGAGCCGCTCGGCGATCCCCGCGGCCATCCGTACGGGGGTCACCACCTGGCGCACGACGAGCCAGGCGATGCCGCAGAGCAGCACGACGACGAACATGCCCGCGGTCACGATGGTGACCTTGATCAGGTTGAGGGACTCCTCCTCCTGCGTGAGCGGGAAGAGGTAGTACAGGTCGTACGGATCGCCGTTGATGTCCGAGAGCCGCTTGCCGATGACCAGCGCCGGCTCGGGCTCCTTCTTGCCGTCCCCGCTCGTGTACCGGATCTCCGAGAAGGTCTTGAAGGCACCGGTGGCGTGGTTGACGGCCCGGCGCAGCGGCAGCGGGACGCTGGCGGTCGGGTCCACGTTGCCGGAGGCGCGGGCGCCCTTGACGCCCTGCACACCGGGCAGCGCCTGCTCCCCGGTACCCGCACCGAGCGCGACGACCTCGAAGGCGGTCTGGCCACCACTGGCCAACTGCTTGACCAGGGAGTTCATCCAGGTACTGGCGTCCCGGCCGACCTTGTTGTCGGTGGCGTCGGGCCCGTCCACCGTGGCCGGGGCGTTGGCCTTCTCCTGCGCCACCGCGAAACCGCCCGCGGCCTGGCTCTGCGCCGCCTCCTCCTTGGCATCGAGGAGACCCTTGCTGACCTGGGCGATGACGACGAAACCCAGGGCGAGGACCACGGCGAGCGAGATCAGCAGGGTGGCGGCGACCACCCGCAGCTGGATGTTGCGCCGCCACAGCCGGACAGCCGGGAGCAGCGGCCGGCGCGCGAGGCGCACGAAGAGCCGGATGACGCGGCTGCTGGACGCGCCACCCCGGAAGAGCCGGCCCATGCGCAGGTGGCCCCGGCGGAAACCGCGCGGGCCCCTGCCGGACGTGCCGGACGTGCCGGACTGCACGTCAGCTGGGTCCGGCCTTGTAGCCGACACCACGCACCGTCACGACGATCTCGGGCCGCTCCGGGTCCTTCTCGACCTTGGAGCGCAGACGCTGCACATGCACATTGACCAGACGGGTGTCCGCCGCGTGCCGGTAGCCCCAGACCTGCTCCAGCAGCACCTCACGGGTGAACACCTGCCAGGGCTTGCGCGCGAGGGCGACCAGCAGGTCGAACTCGAGCGGGGTCAGGGCGATGGAGGCACCGTCCCGCTTGACCGAGTGCCCGGCCACGTCGATGACCAGGTCACCGATGGCCAGCTGCTCGGGTGCGGGCTCCTCCGACCGGCGCAGACGGGCCCGGATCCGGGCCACCAGCTCCTTCGGCTTGAACGGCTTCACGATGTAGTCGTCGGCCCCGGACTCCAGACCCACGACGACATCGACCGTGTCGCTCTTGGCGGTGAGCATGACGATCGGCACGCCGGACTCGGCCCGGATCAGGCGGCAGACCTCTATGCCGTCCCTTCCGGGCAGCATGAGGTCGAGCAGCACCAGGTCCGGCTTCGCCTCCCGGAAGGCAGCAAGTGCCTTGTCACCGTCCGCTACGAACGACGGCTCAAAACCTTCTCCACGCAGCACAATGCCGAGCATCTCGGCCAGCGCGGTGTCGTCGTCGACGACAAGGACGCGTCCCTTCATGGTTGACATCATCCCATTAGCTAATCGTTACCCGGCGGTGAGCTGTCCCACAGCCAAAAGGGCTGGAAATCGACCCTCGGACCTGCGTGGAGATCAGCTCCACCAGTCTGCCCCCGATCGGGTCGATAATTGAAGGTACGGGCTGCCGGATGCCCCGCAGCACCACCCGGGACTGACCAACCGCTCAGGATCACCCCCAACCGCCCGCCACCGCACGCGATCCGCCTCCACCCCCTACTCCGTTCGGGCCCCCCACGTGGCACGATGGCAGCGACCAGCGCCCCCGCCGCAGCAGGCGCACCTGAAGGAGCGACGATGAACGACTCTCCGGGCTGGGCTACGCCCGGATCCTCTCCGTCCGACGACGAGCGGCCGGGAACCCCTGCCGACCGTCCGGGCACCGAAGGCGGCGCACCGCAGCCCAGCCCGCCCGCACAGCCCGCCGGCGACCCGAAGTGGTCCGCCGAGCAGCCGCCGCCCGGTCAGTGGTCGAGCCCGGGCACCGGTCAGGCCCCGCCGCCCGCCGCCTCCCCGCAGCCCGGGACGGGCTGGGGCGCGTACCCGCAGCAGCCCGGCCAGGCCCCGTACGGCGGCCAGGGATGGCAGCAGCAGGGCGCCTGGGGCAAGCCCCCGGCCGCCAAGCCCGGCGTGATCCCGCTGCGCCCGCTGGGCCTCGGCGAGATCCTCGACGGCGCCGTCGCCACCATCCGCACCCACGCCCGCTCCGTGCTGCCCATCAGCTTCACCGTCGCCGTCTTCGCGGTCCTGGCGATCACCCTCCTGCAGGGCTTCATGATGGACCGGCTCGGCGACCTGGAGGGCAACACCTCCCCCGACGCCGACGAGGTCGTCAGCGCCCTGTCGGGCACCCTGGTCGCCGGCGCCGGCGCCCTCGTCATCACCTTCTTCTGCACCATCGTGGCCACCGCCATGCTCACGATGATCTACAGCCGCGCCGTCCTGGGCCGACCCTCCTCCGTCGGCGACGCCTGGCGCGAGAGCCGCCCGCAGCTGCTCCGGCTGATCGGCCTGACCGCACTGATCGCCATCGGCGGCGGCGTGATCATCGCCATCGGCTTCGTCCCGGCCGTCATCGCGGCCGTCGCCGGCATGGCCACGGGCGGCGTCGTCGCCCTCGCCGTCTTCGGCGGCCTCGCCGGCTTCGCCGCCTGGACCTGGCTCTACGTCCGGGTCAGCCTCTCCCCGTCCGTGCTGATGCTGGAACGCAGCACCGTCCTGCGCAGCCTCAGCCGCTCCGACAAGCTGGTCCGCGGCTCCTGGTGGCGCATCCTCGGCATCACGCTGCTCGCCGGACTCATCGGCGCCGCCGTCGAATTCGTCATCGGACTCCCGTTCAATGTCGTCGCACTCATCAGCGAGGGCGTCTCCGGCGGCTTCGGCCCCGACACGACCTCCATGAGCTGGACGTACCTGACGATCATCGGCATCGGCTCGGTCATCGCGACGACCATCACCCTGCCCTTCAAGGCCGGCGTCTCGGTCCTCCTCTACGTCGACCAGCGCATCCGCCGCGAGGCCCTGGACCTGGAGCTGGCCCGCGCCGCGGGGGTCGAGGACTACGGCACCACCCCCGGCGCCCCCGGCACCACGCCCCCTCCAGCCGGAAGCTGATGCGATGACCAGCCCGGGGGGACTGCCCATCAGCGAGACACCGCCGGTGACGACACCGCGCGACGCCGCCCGCGAGGCCGCCGAACGCGAACTGTCCAAGACGATGTACCACGAGAACGACCCCAGCCTGCTGGACCGCGCCCTCAGCCGCTTCCTCGACTGGGTCGACGACCTGTTCAGCGCCGCCTCCGGGGCGACCCCCGGAGGCACGCTGGGCATCGTCGTGATCATCCTGCTGATCGTGCTGGCCGTGGCGCTGCTGTGGTGGCGCCTCGGCACCCCCGCGAAGGCCGCCGCCGGCACCGGCGCCCTGCTGGGCGAACGGATCCGCACCGCCGCCGACTACCGCACCGAGGCCGAGGCCCACGCCACCGCAGGCCGCTGGACCGAGGCCGTCCAGGCCCGGATGCGGGCCCTCGTCCGGTCCCTGGAGGAGCGCACCCTGCTGGACCCCCGCCCCGGCCGCACCGCGGACGAGGCCGCCGCCGAGGCCGCGGCCTGCCTGCCGGCCCACGCCGCGGACCTCCGAACGGCCGCCCGCGTCTTCGACGACGTCACCTACGGCGGCCGCGCCGCCGACCAGGCCATGTACACACGCCTGCGCGACCTCGACACCGCCGTCGAACGCACCCGCCCCGCCCTCGCCGGAACGGAGGCCACCGCATGACGGACCCTCACGGCCCCGTTCCCACGGGCCACGCCACCGGCATGACGCACCCTCAGGCCCCCGGCGCACCCGGCCCCGACGCCGCCCGCACCGACACCCACCCCGCCCCCGCGCCGGCCACCACCTCCACCGCCCTCGGCGCCGCCGCCGTCTGGCGGCGCGCCCGCGGCCCCCTCCTCGCCCTCGGCGTGCTCATCGCCACGGGCATCGCCGTGGCCGTCTTCAACTCCGGCGAGAACCGCGGCGCCCTCGACCCCCGGTCCGCCGACCGCAGCGGCAGCCGCGCCGTCGCCGAACTCCTCAAGGAACGCGGGGTCACCACCCGGGTGGTGACCCGCACTCAGGACGCCGTGGACGCCGCCGGACCCGGCACCACCCTGCTCGTCACCAACCCCGGCCTCCTCGCCCCCCAACAGCTTTCCGACCTCAAGGCCGCCATAGACCTGTCCGGCGGACGCACCGTCCTCGTCTCCCCCGGCCGCACCACCCTGACCACGCTCGCCCCCGGCGTCCGGACCGGCCCGGCAGGCTCCGACGAGCTCCTCGGACCCGACTGCGCACTGCCCGCCGCCCGGACCGCCGGCTCCGCCGAGACCGGCGGCCGCCTCGGCTACCGCACCGACGACCCCAGGGCCGCCTCCTGTTACCCGGACGGCGAGCACGCCACCCTGCTGCTCCTGCCGTCCCGGGCCGGCGGCGACACCGTCCTCCTCGGCTCCGGCCGCATCCTGGAGAACGAACACCTCGCCGCCCACGGCAACGCCTCCCTGGCCCTGCAGACCCTCGGCAGCCGCCCCCAGCTCGTCTGGTACCTGCCCTCCCCCGCCGAGGCCGTCGCCGCCGGCGGCACCGGGACCGGGGACAAGACCCTCCTCGAACTCGTCCCGTCCGGCTGGTCCTGGGCCCTGCTCCAGCTCTTCGTCGCCGCCGTCCTCGCCGCCCTCTGGCGCGCCCGGCGCCTGGGCCCCCTCGTCACCGAGAAGCTCCCCGTCGCCATCCGCGCCTCCGAGGCCACCGAGGGCCGCGCCCGCCTCTACCGCAAGGCCGACGCCCGCGACCGCGCCGCCACCGTGCTGCGCGCCGCCACCCGCGAACGCCTGGCCGCACTGGTCGGCGTACCGCACAACCGGGCCCACGACCCCGCGGTACTGGCCCCGGCCGTCTCCGCCCGCCTCTCCGGCGGCCCCCGGGACGTGACCACCCTCCTCTTCGGCACCACCCCCTCCGACGACGCGGCACTCGTCGCGCTCGCCGACCACCTCGACGCCCTCGAAAGAGAGGTCCGTACGTCATGACGTACCCGGCCACCGAGTCCACGGCTGTGACCGCGGACAGCGCCCGCGCTTCCCTCGAAGCGCTCCGCACCGAGATCGGCAAGGCCGTGGTCGGCCAGGACTCCGCCGTCACCGGCCTCGTCGTCGCGCTCCTGTGCCGCGGCCACGTGCTCCTCGAAGGCGTCCCCGGCGTCGCCAAGACCCTCCTCGTCCGCGCCCTGGCCGCATCCCTCGAACTCGACACCAAGCGCGTCCAGTTCACCCCGGACCTGATGCCGAGCGATGTCACCGGCTCGCTCGTCTACGACGCCCGCACCGCCGAGTTCTCCTTCCAGGACGGGCCGGTCTTCACCAACCTCCTCCTCGCGGACGAGATCAACCGCACGCCGCCCAAGACCCAGTCCTCCCTCCTCGAAGCCATGGAGGAGCGCCAGGTCACGGTCGACGGCACCCCCCGCAAGCTGCCCGACCCCTTCCTCGTCGCCGCCACCATGAACCCGGTCGAGTACGAGGGCACGTACCCCCTCCCGGAAGCCCAGCTGGACCGCTTCCTCCTCAAGCTCACCGTCCCCCTCCCCTCCCGCGAGGACGAGATCGGGGTCCTGACCCGCCACGCCGCCGGATTCAACCCCCGCGACCTGCACGCCGCGGGCCTGCGTGCGGTCGCCGGCCCGGCCCAGCTCGAAGCCGCCCGCAGGTCCGTCGCCGAGGTCTCCGTCTCCCCCGAGATCGCCGGCTACGTCGTCGACATCTGCCGCGCCACCCGCGAATCGCCGTCCCTCACCCTCGGCGTCTCCCCCCGCGGCGCGACCGCCCTGCTGGCCACCTCCCGCGCCTGGGCCTGGCTCACCGGCCGCGACTACGTCACCCCCGACGACGTCAAGGCCCTCTCCCTGCCGACCCTGCGCCACCGCGTCCAGCTGCGCCCGGAAGCGGAGATGGAGGGAGTGACGGCCGACGCCGTCATCACGGCGATCCTCTCCCACGTCCCCGTCCCGCGCTGATGGCCCTCACCGGACGCGCCGCCCTGCTGGCGGCCCTCGGCAGCATCCCGGTCGGCATCCTCGAACCGAGCTGGGCCGGGATGCTCGCGGTCAACGGACCGATCGCACTCGCCTGCGCGGTCGACTACGCCCTGGCCGCGCCCGTACGCAGCCTCGTACTGGCCCGCTCCGGAGACACCTCGGTCCGCCTCGGCGAACCGGCGGACGTCCACCTCACCCTCACCAACCCCAGCAGCCGCAAGCTGCGGGCCCGCGTCCGCGACGCCTGGCCCCCGAGCAGCTGGCTCCCGGGCACGGAAGCCGCGGCATCCCGCCACGAGGTGGTCGTCCCCGCAGGCGAACGCCGCCGGCTCACCACCCGGCTGCTCCCCACCCGCCGCGGCGACCGCCGGGCCGACCGCGTCACGATCCGCTCCTACGGCCCCCTGGGCCTGTGGGCCCGCCAGGGCTCCCACCTGTCCCCGTGGACGGTCCGGGTCCTGCCGCCCTTCACCAGCCGCAAGCACCTCCCGTCCCGGCTGGCCCGCCTGCGCGAACTCGACGGCCGTACGAGCGTCCTGACCCGCGGCGAGGGCACCGAGTTCGACAGCCTCCGCGACTACGTCCCCGGCGACGACACCCGCTCCATCGACTGGCGCGCCACGGCCCGCCAGAACAAGGTGGCCGTCCGCACCTGGCGTCCCGAACGCGACCGGCACATCCTCATCTGCCTGGACACCGGCCGCACCTCCGCCGGCCGCGTCGGCGACGCCCCCCGCCTGGACTCCGCGATGGACGCGGCCCTGCTCCTCGCCGCCCTGGCCACCCGCGCCGGCGACCGCGTGGACCTGCTGGCCCACGACCGCCACCCCCGCGCCCAGGTCCAGGGCCGCTCGGCCGCCGACATCCTCCCGTCCTTCGTCAACGCGATGGCCCCGCTGGAGCCGGAACTCGTCGAGACGGACTCCAGGAACCTGGTCTCCACCATCCTCCGCAGCGCCCCGCGCCGGTCCCTGGTGGTCCTTCTGACGAGCCTGGACGCGTCCCCGATCGAAGAGGGCCTGCTCCCCCTGCTCCCGCGTCTCACGCAGCGCCACACGGTCCTGCTGGCCTCGGTCGCCGACCCCCATGTCGCTGCCATGACAAACGCACGCGGCACGGTGGACGCGGTCTACGAGGCCGCCGCGGGCACCCAGACCCAGTCCCAGCGCCGCCGCACGTCCGACCAGCTCACCCGCCACGGCGTCCACGTGGTCGACGCCACCCCGGACACCCTGGCCCCGGCCCTGGCCGACGCCTACCTGGCCCTGAAGGCCGCCGGCCGCCTCTGAGACCTGTGAGCTGGATAGGCTGGTCGAGCACCCACCAGGAGGAGATCATGGGTGACCTCACCCCCGAGCAGATGCGCCGCATGCACGACTTCGCGGAGCAGCTCGCGGAGCTGGCCGAGCACCAGGAGGACCGGTGGAAGGTGCAGACCACCGACGGTCAGATCTTCCTCACGATGATGAGACCCACGGCGCCCCACGGACTCAGCGTCGTACGGCTGCGCCGCCAGATCGAGGCCCAGACACCAGAGGTGGTCATGGCTCTCAACGACACCGACATGGGCGATCCTCAAACCGGCCTGACCAAGGTCCCCGATCTCATGGTCATCGCCGAAGAAGACACCGATGACACGGCAAAGGTCGTCAACTCTCGCGATGTCCTGATGGTCGTGGAAGTCTTCTCCCGTACGAATGGACTGTGGACACGAGCAGCCTCAAGAGCTATCCCGCCGACTGGTGAAGCCCGGGCCGGCTTCTCCACCGGACGCACGGGCCGTGAACGCAGAAAAGCCCCGCACCATAAGGTGCGGGGCTTTCCCACAATGATTGTTCGGCGGCGTCCTACTCTCCCACAGGGTCCCCCCTGCAGTACCATCGGCGCTGAAAGGCTTAGCTTCC
>NZ_JBSGXU010000164.1:0-18577 GCF_053610205.1 Streptomyces sp. NPDC054932
GTGGTGGCCGGACCACCACCCCCGGGCCCGGGTGTGTGCCGGCCGGCCCTCGTGGTGACGCCGTCCTCCGGGAGAGGCTCTGGGGGTACAGCAACCGACCGACGGGGAGGGCGAGATCTCCATGGGATCGCAGCTCGTGCAGTTCACGCGCTCACAGACCGGCCTCACGGCCCTGGACCCGGTCGGCCAGCTGTGCCAGACCCTCTTCGACCCGCTGCCGCGGGCCGACCAGCGGCGCAAGGCCGAACTGTACGTACGGGGGCTCCTCACCGCCCGTGGGCGCAAGACCATGCGGAACATCGCCGCGCACGCCGGGATGCCGGCCGGGGAGCAGAGCCTGCACCACTTCATCTCCTGCTCCACCTGGGACTGGGACTCGGTGCGCGAGAACCTCGCCGTGCAGCTGGACGGCATGCTCAAGCTGCAGGCCTGGGTGGTCAAGCCGATGGTGATCCCGAAGTCGGGGGCGCACTCGGTGGGCGTGGAGCGCCGCTTCGACCCCGAGACGGGTCACATGGTCAACGGGCAGCAGGCGTACGGGGCCTGGGCCGCCTCCGAGGAGGCGAGCGTCCCGGTCAGCTGGGCCCTGCACCTGCCGGAGGAGACCACGCTGGCGGGCTGTGCGGCGAACGCCGTGCTGGACATCGCCCGGACCCGTGCGGTGCGCCGGCTGCCGGTGGTCGTGGACGCGGTGGAGGGTGGCACGGAGCTGATCCCGGGATGGCTGGGGGCGGCCGAGATGCCGTTCCTGATGGAGGTGTCGGCCGCGACCCCGCTGCACGTCACCGACCCGCAGCTGCCGAGGGGGGCCGGGAGGCCGGCGACGGCCGGTCAGATCATGGACGCGGCGGGGATGCTGCGCCGGCCGGTCCGCTACGAGGACCGCGCGGACCGCACCGTACGCCTCGGCTTCGTGGCGACCCTGCAAGTGGAACTGCCGGAGAGCACCGCAGCCGCGGGCGTCCGGCGCCGGCCGGCGGGCCGCGGACCGCTGCTGCTGGTGGGGGAGTGGTCGGACGCCCGGCGCCGGCCGGAGCGGTACTGGCTGACCGACATGACCAGTGCTCCGCCCGCCGTGCTGATGCGGCTGGGGCAGCTGTCGCGCCGGATCGAGCGGGGCGCCACCGAGCTGTCGGACCGGGTGGGCATGCGGGACTTCGAGGGGCGCTCGTTCCAGGGCTGGCACCGGCACGTGACGCTGGCCTCGGTGGCGCAGGCCACCGCCGCGATGGCCGCGCTCGCGGCCGAGCGGATGAGCTCCGGCCACGGGCCCGGCTACGCGCCCGGCCACGGATCGGGCCACGGCTACGGCTACGGCCAGAGGCCGGGCCACGGCGGCGGTTTCGGGGACGCGGCGACCGGATTCACGGGCTTCGGCGGCTACGCGGCCGCGGACCGGCGCACCGGTTTCGCCGACACCCGCGGCTACACGGGACGCCGGCGTACGGCGTAGGCCGGCGGGAGGACGACCGCAGACGGGCCGTCAGAGCGGGCGGTCCTCCTGGCGGTTCCCGAGGGTGTCGCGGGTCCGGTGCAGCCGCAGCGCGAGCTGGACCTCCAGGGCCCTGGCGGGCTCCTGCCAGTCGTCGCCGAGCAGCGCCGTCATCCGCTCCAGGCGGCGGGAGACGGTGTTGGGGTGGACGTGCAGGGCCTCGGCGGCGTAGGTCGGGCTGCCGCCCGATTCGAAGTACGCCTCCAGGGTCTGGACGAGATTGGTGAAGCGGTGGGTGTCGTAGTCGATGACCGGGCCGATGGTGTGCGTGATGTAGTCCTGCACGCTGTGGTGGTCGCCGAGCAGCAGTCCGAGGAAGCCGAGTTCCTTCGCGGAGGCACTGGAGCCGATGCCGCCGATGGCACCCAGGGCGCTGAGGCAGCGGACCGCCTCGGCGTAGGCCGGCTGGAAGTCCTCGATGCGGTTGGTGGGACCGCCCGCGCCGACCGTCACGGGGTGGCCGAGCAGCGGGGACAGTTCCTGGGAGACCTGGCGGGCGGTCGCCCCGGGATCCTCGGAGGGCAGCAGCAGGGCGATGCTGTCGCTGCGCACGCTGCACAGTCCGCCGGAGACCAGGGCGTACGAGGAGGCCCAGACGACGGCGCGGCCCTGCGAGCCGCCCTCAGGTCGGATGGCCACGACGGCGTACGGCCGCTCCAGGTCGATGCCGAGGATCCGGGCCCGGTCGCGGAGCTGCGGCAGCGGCCGCAGCGGGGTGCTGAGCAGGGCGTCGCAGAACTCGTCGCGGACCTGGCTCTCGGCCATGGCGGTGTTGCGTTCCATGAGCAGCAGCACGCCGGTGGTGCCGGCGGCCAGTTGCAGCAGGCGCAGCTCGTCCTCGTCGAGCACCGCGGCGGTGTGCAGGAGGATGCCGCCGAGCCGCTCGGTGCCGGCCGTGACCGGCACGAGCCAGTGGTCGCCGGCCAGTTGCACCGGCTCGTCGGCGAACTGGGTGAGCAGGGCCTCGGCCACGTCGGGGGAGTTGCCGGCGGGCAGGTCGCCGGTGGCGGCGAGGGTGCGGCCGCGGGGGTCGAGGACGGAGACGGTTCCGCCGAGGGCCTCGGCGGTGAGGGCCGTCAGGGCGCTCAGGCCGGAGCCCTCCAGCAGCAGGCCGATCATGCGCTGGTGGATCTCGTTGACGCGGTGGGCGGAGTTCAGGTGGGACTTGGCCTTCGAGCTGTACTGCTCCAGGGCGGTGATGTCCGTGCGGGCCTGGTTGAGCACCCGGGCCTTGTCGATGGCCACGCTGGCGAGGTCGCCGAGCGAGGACATCAGCGAGACCTCCTCCGGGGTGAAGTGCCGGACGTTGCGGTCGGCGGAGTAGAGCACGCCGAAGGAGGTGCCGTGGCCGGTGAGCGGCACGGCGAGGATGGCGTGCAGGCCCTCGGCGCGCACCACTTCGTCGATCACGGGGTGGTGGGCGATCCGCTCGTCGGCCATGTAGTCGGGGGTCCAGAACGGCGCGCTGTTGCGGCGGGAGGCGCTGCCGAGCCCGCCCTGGCGGGGCACCCGGAAGCCCACGGTCAGCGCGGTGGCGTGGCCGTCGGCGGTGCGGACGTAGCCGTCGCTCTCGGAGTCCTCGTAGAAGCTGATGTACGCCATGTCGAGGTTGAGCAGCAGCCGGGCGCGGCGGGTGATCACCTTGAGCAGGGTGTCGAGGTCGAAGGGGAGGGTCAGGTCCCGGGCGGTGTCGACGAGAGCGGAGAGGCTGGCCTCGCGCTGCTGGCGGCGGCCGAGCTGGGCGCGGACGACGGCGGCGTGCTCCAGGGCCTTGTCCACGGCGGCCAGTTCCGCCGCGGTGGCGCCGGCGGCGCGGGCGGAGGCGGCGATTTCCTCGTAGGCGGATGCAGGGGCCTCGCGCGCGAGGAGTTCGAGTACGGCCAGGGCCCTTACCTCGACGGAGACAGGGTCCAGCGCCACTATTCGTCCTCCAGATCATGGATTGGGTTTGTGGTGACTTCTCGGTCCCGCGAACCTAGGCGATGCCACTGTCCACAGTCAATTGTTAACAATCCGTACCGGCAGGCGGATTAAAGGATTCCACATAAAGGGCTTCTTTGGGGTGATTGTTTGTTTTTGGAGCCGGGGCAGTGGCCGCGGCACCACTTATGGGCACCGGGTGTGTTGAGGGCTCACCTTCCGTAAGCGCACGCCCCCGAACCAGACTTCTGGCATCCGGTCCCCCGGCGGGGACCGGTCGTGAAACTCACGCAGGAAATGCCACAAGGGGGAAATTACGTCATGCAGCAGACCCGGGTTCAGAGCGCTTCGTCCCAGTCGATCTCCGCGCCCGTCTCCGCGCCGCTCCTCACCGGAATGCCGGCGCAGGCCACGGACCCGGCTGCCGAAGTACGTGATTACGAGCGCTCGTTGGCCCGGAGCGCCGAGTCCCGCACCCGGGCCGACCGGCCCCGCGAGTTCGATCTCCGCGGCCGTAAGTGGAACCTGCTCGACGAGGTGTTCTGCCCCACCTATTCGCCCAGCACCGGCATAGCCCTGGACTTCCTCGGCTGGACCGAGGACTGGACCACCCCCCGCCGCGGATCCATGCTGGAGATCGGCTGCGGCACCGGTGTGATCGCGATCACCGGGGCACTGGCCGGCTGCGAGCGGGTCGTCGCCTCCGACATCAACCCCCAGGCCGTGGCCAACGCCCGGCTCAACGCGCAGCGCCACGGAATGGCCGACCGGGTCGAGGCGGTGCACAGCGACCTCTTCGACTCCCTCGACCCCGCCGAGCGCTTCGACCTCATCTTCTGGAGCTCCAACTACGTGCTCGCGCCGGCCGGGCACGTCTACGGCTCGGCCCACGACATGGCGTACGTCGACCCCGGATACGCCGCCCACCGCCGCTTCCTGGCCGACGCCACCGACCGGCTGGCCCCCGGCGGTTCGGCGCTGCTGCACTTCAGCTCGCGCGGCGACCTCCGCGCCCTGCACGCCCTGGCCGCCGAGACCGGCCGCGAGCTGCGCACCCTGAGGTCGACCGTCGTGCAGGAGGGCGCGCACCCCGTCGACCACCTGCTGCTGGAGATCGTCCCGGCCGTCTGAGCCGCCTCCCGCCGCTCACTGCCCACCCCTCAGCTCCCTCTGCCCCCAGCGAGGTCCCTGTGCGCACCCTGCTCGTCGACAACTACGACTCCTTCACCTACAACCTCTTCCACCAGATCGCCGAGGTCACGGGCCGTCAGCCCGTGGTGATCCGCAACGACGAGACGAGCTGGAGCCCGGACCTGCTCGACGGGTTCGACGCCGTGGTGCTCTCCCCGGGACCCGGAACGCCGGAGCGCCGGGCGGACTTCGGGATCTGCCGGGACGTCCTGGACCACGGGGACCTGCCGCTCCTCGGCATCTGCCTCGGCCACCAGGGGCTCGCCCACGCCCACGGCGGACGGGTGGTCCGGGCCGCCGAGCCCCGGCACGGCCGGACCTCGCCCGTGCTGCACGACGGCACCGGTCTCTTCGCCGGCCTGCCCTCCCCGTTCGAGGTGGTGCGCTACCACTCGCTCGCCGTCACCGACCTGCCCGACGAGCTGGAGGCGACCGCCTGGAGCGACGACGGCGTGGTGATGGGGCTGCGCCACCGCGAGCTGCCGCGCTGGGGCGTCCAGTTCCACCCCGAGTCCATCTCCACCACGTACGGGCACGAGCTCGTACGGAACTTCCAGCGGCTGGCCACCGAGCACCACGAGGGGCAGGGCCGGTCCGCCGCCCGCCGCCGCACCGCCCGCCCCGAGCAGCTGCGCGCCGAGCCGCTCCGGCCCGCCGCGACCGCTCCCCTCCCCGCCGCACCGGCGGCCCCGCGCACCCGGCTGCGGGTCCTCGCCGACTTCCTCACCACCCGCTGGGACGACGAGGCGGCCTTCGACGAGCTGTTCCAGGGCAGCGACCACGCCTTCTGGCTCGACAGCAGCCGTACCGACAGCGCCGGCCGCTTCTCCTTCATGGGCGACGCCCGGGGCCCGCTGGCCCGGGTCGCGACCGGGGACGTGGCCAGCGGCACCGTCACCGTGACCGGCGCGGGCGGCGCCACCGGCCAGATCGTGGCCGAGCACTTCCTCGACTGGGTCGACCGCGACCTGAAGTCCCTCGACGTCCAGGTCCCCGAGCTGCCCTTCGGCTTCGCCCTCGGCTGGGTCGGCTACCTCGGCTACGAGCTCAAGGCCCAGTGCGGCGGCGACCAGGCCCACCGGGCCGAACAGCCCGACGCCGTCATGGTCTTCGCCGACCGGGCCGTGGTCCTCGACCACCACACCGGCACCACCTACCTGCTCGCCCTCGCCGAGGAGGGCGACGAGACCGCCGCCCGCGACTGGCTGCGCACCACTGCCGACCGGCTGCGCGCCACCACCGGCCGCTCCCTGCCCGAGCCGCTGCCGCAGCAGCCGCTCACCGGGCTGCGGCTGCGCCACGACCGGGACAGCTACCTCGCCCTCATCGACGACTGCCAGCGGGAGATCGCGGCCGGGGAGACGTACGAGGTCTGCCTGACCAACATGGCCGAGGCCGACGGCTCTCCCGACCCCTGGCAGACCTACCGGCAGCTGCGCCGCAGCCACCCGGCGCCCTTCGGCGCGCTGCTCCGGTTCGGGGACGTCTCGGTGCTCAGCACCTCGCCCGAGCGGTTCCTGCGGGTGGACGGCGACGGGTACGCCGAATCGCGGCCCATCAAGGGCACCCGGCCGCGCGGGGCCGACCCCGTCGAGGACGCGGAGATCCGCCGCGAGCTGGCCGGCTGCGAGAAGGACCGCAGCGAGAACCTGATGATCGTCGACCTGGTCCGCAACGACCTCGGCCGCTGCGCCCGCACCGGCTCGGTCGAGGCCGACGACATCTTCCGCGTGGAGACGTACGCGACGGTCCATCAGCTCGTCAGCACCGTCCGGGCCCGGCTGCGGCCCGAGCTCACCGCCGTGGACTGCGTCCGCGCCGCCTTCCCCGGCGGCTCCATGACCGGAGCTCCCAAGCGGCGCACCATGCAGCTCATCGACCGGCTCGAAGCGGGGCCGCGCGGAGTGTACGCGGGCGCCATCGGGTACTTCTCGCTCTCCGGCGAGGCCGACCTGAGCATCGTCATCCGCACCCTGGTGATGACCCCGGGCCGGGTCCGGTACGGGATCGGCGGGGCCATCGTGGCCCTGTCCGGCCCGGAGGCCGAGTTCGAGGAGACCGCGGTCAAGTCGGCCCCGCTGCTCGGGCTCTCGGACACCGGCTTCCCCGGCCGCGAGCGCTCTCTCGCCGCGGTTTCGGGCTGACCGTCGTCCCCCTGCGACGACGGTCGGCGTCCCTGCGCGACGACCGTCGCCGCCCCCGCACGATCCGGCCGGTGCCCCGAGGGGCTACCGGCCGGTCTGCTGTTCCATGGCCCGGCCCACCGCGTCCACCAGCTCGCGCCAGGCGTCGTACTGGCGGTTCGGGGACTCGGTGCTCAGCTCCTTGGCCCGCTGCTCCCAGTCCACACCCAGGCCGGCCAGCAGCCTGAGGTCCTCCCGGGCGCTGTGCACGCGGCCCGAGAGGGTGTCGCCCTCCATCAGGACCACCGTCGCGGACAGGGCCCGCAGGCCCTCGGCGGTCAGTGACTGCACGGTCCCCTCGGCCACCAGACCGCCCGAGAGACGGTCCGCCGCCTCCTCGCCGAAGGACCACACCAGCCGGTGCGGCCTGGCCCCGGCGCGGACCAGCTCCCGCCAGCGCGCACCGTCGAGGCGGCGCTCGTACGCGCTGAAGACCAGCCGGGCCACCGCGACGGCCACCCGGCCGCGCAGTGCCTCCGCGGTCCGCCCCGTGTGCGCGCTCAGCAGGGTGCCCACGGCCGCGTCGATCTCGCTCACCGGCACCTGCACGGCAGCCGGGATCCGGCCCGGCGCGAGACCCGCCGCCACCGCCCGCTCCAGGCCCAGCAGCCAGGCCTCCAGTACCGATTCGTAGCTCTCGGCCCCGTACACCGGCCCGAACGCCACCCCGATGCCCTCGGCGAGGCAGTCGCTCGCCGTGGCCAGCCCCACCGGGTCGGCGGGCAGCCGAACCAGCAGGTTCGGCCGGTCCACCGTCCAGTGCAGCGAACGTGCCTCGGCCAGCGCCCCCCGGACGTCCCGGGTGTGGCCGATCGCCGCGCACACCTGCCCGTCGGCGCCCCGGCTGCGCTCCCACACCGGCAGCAGCGTGTCGCACGCCGTCCGCACGTCGCGGGCGGCCAGGACGCGGGCCGCCTCCGCGGCGCCCGCACCGTAGGAGGACAGCTCGTCGAGCCTGGCCCGGTAGTCACTGCGGTCGAGCAGCCCGGAGGGCCCGTGCGGGGCGCAGCTGACCCCGCTGATGCCGTGCGAGGGGACGAGGCCCGCCAGTTCCCCGGAGGAGAGCCGGTGGTGGCCCACGCCCTCCAGCCACAGGGAGACGCCCTCGGCGGCGAGCTGTTTGAGGGGTTCGGTCGTCATTCCCGTTCTCTCGGCATCGGCCCGACGTCCGGGCAGCTGCACGTCCATGGGCCCTCCATTCACAGAGCGTCGGATGGGTATTCAGCGAGCCGAACGTAGCCACAGGGGGACGCGGTGAGCCAATGCGCGAGGGAATCCTTGTCAGTTACGTGCCGAACCGGGGCGGCAATCTGACAAAGTCCGGGTCAGACCCCGGCCGGGACCACCTGGTTCTCCGGATCGGTCTGCTGCTGGTGGTATCCGTGTTCGAGCAGTTCTCGAGTGGGCCGGACCCCCTGCGCGCGGACGAGTACCCGCTTGAGCCAGCGGTCGGTGCCGTCGTAGCGGGGACGGAAGGCTATCCGCCCGTGCACCACCGCGTTGTTGTCGACCATCAGCAGGTCGCCCGGCTCCAGCGGGACGATGAATCCGCACTCCTCGAAAGCGGCGCCCAGCTGTTCATAGGCCGCGGAGAAGGCCGGGTCCTCGGTCAGCGGCACGGTGTAGCTGGGGTCGTAGCGGATGCCCAGGCCGTGGTCCCCGTCCCACACGGTGGCCATGCCGATCCGCTCCTCGTGGGCCGCGTCCTCGTCCTCGTAGCTGTCGTCGGGCTCGATCACCAGCAGCGGCTTGCGCAGCTGCTCGATCGCCTCCGGCGACAGCGGTGCACGGCGAATTCCGGCCAGGAGCGTGCCGACGGCGTCGGGGTTGCGGATGCAGGCCAGCAGCAGCAGGTCGGCCCGCTCGGGGTGGAACCCGTCCTCGGTGTGCCAGGTGAGCGGGACGGTGCTGCTCGCGCCGACCTGCATCTCCTCGTAGCCGCGGCTGGGCAGGATGTTGTGGACGACCCGGCCGTCCTGCTGGTCGGTCCAGCCGAAGACCCGGCCGAGCAGCCGGGCCGCCAGCGCCAGCGCCACGTCGTGCGCCGCGGAGTCCTCGGCGTCGGTCTGCGCCCAGTGCGGGGGAGTCGGGCCGGGCTCGGCGAAACCGTCGAACAGGCCGCGCACCACCCGGAAGCCGTCGGCCGGGTCGGGACTGCCCAGCCAGTCCCGCAGCTGGTCGGCGAGCCGCTCGGGCAGCTGCCACTCGGGGCGGCCGAGCACCGTGTCGCCCCGGGCGCCGGCCGCGACCCGGTCGGTCACCGCCTCCGTGAAGGCCACGCGCAGGTGCGCGGGCAGCGAATGGATCTTTACGTCGGTCATCTCGGCCTCTCGGAGGGAGGTGGAAGAGGGATGCAGGGGAGGAGGGCGGGCGGCGGGCGCGGGCTCAGAGGGCGCGGGCCGCCGTGCGCAGCCGCTCCAGGGCCAGCTCCTGCTCGGCCAGCAGCAGCTTGGACCGGTCGCGCACGGAGGTCTCGGCGCTCGCCGGCTCCTCGCGGGCCATCGCCACGTCGATGCGCAGCGCGCTCCACGCGTGGGCGACGCGGTCCACCGTGCGGGAGGCCTCCATCAGCAGCGGGGAGTCGAACTGGCGGGCCGTCGCGGCCAGGTAGTCGCCGTGCACGCCGGTCATCGCGAGGACCGCGCCGGTGGCGATGAAGGCCTCGTCGATCACGGACCCGTCGCCGTCGCCGAGCCGGTCGGCCAGCTCGTCGAGGAAGACCCGCTGGCCCGCCAGACCGGAGAGCTCGGGGCCGGGGTGGACGGCCGCGAAGCCGCGGTCGTTGGCCTCGAGGACGCCCCGTACGAAGTCCCGGTCGTGCGGCGGGACCTCGCCGCTCACGCCCACCTCCAGCCAGCGGTTGGCCACCGGGTTGTCGGTGAAGAACAGGTCGCGGTCGTGCAGCACCGGATTGGCCGAGTCGCGGGCGTCGGTGAACTGGCCCAGCGGGATGGCGCCCTGGAAACGGGGCGGCACCGGGTCGGAGATCAGCACCAGCTCGCGCTCGTCGTCGAAGCCGTACACCGTGAGCAGGTGGTTGGTGTGCACGTCCCGGTAGGCGGGGCGGAAGGGCAGGTGGAAGTTGTCGGCCGCGGCCGCGACCGCGTTCCCGGCGAGCACCGCCTCCCGGACCTCCCGCCAGCCGGACTCCGCGTCCTTCGGCCAGTGCCAGCGCGACCACACCGGGTGGTGCGGGGCCAGGCTCTCCAGCAGGCCGTCCCGGTGCAGCGGGAAGTAGTACTCCTCGCGGCGGACGTCCCCGGGCCGGTGGAAGAACCCCCAGTTGGCGCCGAGCACCTGGAGCGGGTCCAGGCCGTGGTGCTGGAGGAGCACACCCATGGTGGTGTGCAGGCAGTGGCCCAGGTCGTGGCGCCAGTGCGCGATGTTGGGCAGCTCGACCCTCATGCTTCCACCGTCTTTCGGGTCTCCAGGGTGATGGCGAACAGGTGCATGGCCGGGTTGTCCGGCAGCTCCACGGCGGTCACGGTGCCCGGCACGGTGACCGGCACGCGCTGCGCCCACACGGACGGCGGCATGTTGTGCTGGGAGTGCCGCGGGTACATCAGGTAGCGGGTCCGGAAGGCCAGCAGCTCCCCGAAACGCTGGTCGGTTTCCGGCCAGAAATCGGAGATCCGGAGCCACTGGCGGCGCACCGGGCCGTCGGCGTAGTGGACGAGCAGCTCGTCCTCGGTGCGGCGTTCGGCGGCGCCCAGGACGTGGATCCACTGGTGCTCGCCGGCGGGCACGGGCAGGAGCTGGCCGCGGCAGCGGACGTTGTCCATCGCGGTGCCGGCCGCCGCCGGGCCGCCCTTGCCGGGCAGCAGGTACGGGACGCCCTCCACGAGGGTCTCACCGCCCGAGCCCGGAAATCCCTCGGCCGGAAAGGTATTGCCCCACACATTGAAGCCGCCGGTCGTCGGCCAGCGCCGTGGCGCGGAAACGCCCTTTCCGTTGAAAAGGCCGTCCAGGGGCACCGGGGTGAAGGTCACTTGGTTCACCCGAGGTTGTGCGACATCCATTAGGTTCGGCATATGAACCTCCTTGACAGTGCGATAGGAATTGAATTCTTGGGATTCGGCCCGGATGCGGCCGCCACCGCCGATCTCGCCGAGCGGATCGCGGAGGTCACCCGTGCCTCATTCGCCGACGCGGATCCCCTGCCCGGACTTCCGCGGCCGGACGGCGCTTTCGAGAGCGCCGAGGACGTACGGGCCGATCTGGCGGGCGGGGCCGGGCTGTGGATCGCCCGGAACGCGGACGGCGAACTGCTCGGGAGCATCCGCGCGATTCCCAAGGGCCCCACCACCTGGGGGGTCGGCCGGCTCGGCGTGTCCCCCGAAGCCCTCGGAACGGGTCTTGCCCGACGCCTGGTACGAGCCCTGGAGTCGGATGTCGCTGCCGCGGGAGCGGACCGGGTGGTCCTCGACGCGGTGGTCGAACGGGGCAATCCGCCGGTGTACGCGCGGCTCGGCTACCGGACCGTGCGCTACCTCCCCAACCCCGACAAGCCGCTGTCGGAGGTGACGATGGAGCGGCTGCTCGCCGGTCCGCCCGCGCCCGCCGCCCACCCGTACCCGACCGGGACCCTGCCGGCGGGCACCGCCCTGGCGGACTGGTTCGCCACCGGTGACGGCCGGGTCGCCGCGGTGCTCACGACGCACCGCGATCCGGCCGGGGACGAGTTCGCCGGGCTGGCGGACCGCGCGCTGCGGGCCGGCGGGACCACCCTGCACCTGGGCACGGACGCCTGGGTGACGGATTCCGGGGTGGACGGGTCCGCGGTGGACCGGTGGCGCGAACTGCTGGCCGGTCACGCCGACTCGGTCGACGTGGACCCGGTGCGCGGGGACCTGCTGACCTTCGGCCGTACGCCGGCCGAGATCGCGCCCTACCTGATGCCCCGCACCCTCGTGGAGCCCGCCCTCGCGCTGTGCCGCTCGTTCCCGAGGGCCCCGCTCCGGGCGGACGGTGGCCGTTGAGGTCCGGCTAGCGGCTGCGCACGACCACGTCCTCGGCGGCCTCGGCGATCCGCTCCGCGGTCACCCCGGCCAGCACCAGCAGCTCGCGCTCGCTGCCGACCTCGTCGTGGAAGCCGTCCGGGACGCCGATCCGGCGCACCCGGCACGGCCACCGCTCGGAGGTCAGCTCGGTGACCGCCGAGCCGAGCCCGCCGACCAGCACCGAGTCCTCGACGGTGACCAGCCCGGCCGTCTCGCGCGCGGCGGCCAGTACGGCCTCCTCGTCGAGCGGCTTGACCGTGTGCATGTTCAGCACCCGGGCGTCGATCCCGCGCTCCGCGAGCAGTCCGGCCGCGGCCAGCGCCTCGGACACCGGCAGCGGGCCGGTCGCCACGATGGTCACGTCGCCGCCCGGACGCAGCAGGTCCGCCTTGCCGATCCGGAACTCGTACGGGCCCCGGTGGACCAGCGGCGTGGCACTGCGCCCCAGCCGCACGTACACGGGGCCGGGGAAGGCCTCGGTGTCGGCGATCGCGCGGATGGCGTACTCGGTCTCCGCGGCGTCGGCCGGCACCACCACCGTCAGGTTCGGCAGGGTGCGCAGGATCGCCACGTCCTCCAGCGAGTGGTGGGTCGGTCCGTAGTGCCCGGCGGAGAAACCGCCGTGGGTGCCCACGATCCGCACCGGCAGGTTGTTCCCCGCGATGTCCACCTTCACCTGCTCGCAGGCCCGGGTGGCCGCGAACGAGGCGATGGTGTTCGCGAACGGCACCAGGCCGTCGGCGGCGAGCCCCGCCGAGACGCCCATCAGGTTCGCCTCGGCGATGCCCACGTTCACGTACTGGCCCGGCAGTTCGGGCTCGAAGCCGTCCTCCAGCCCGCCCATGTCCGTGTCCACCGCGAAGATCCGCGGGTCGGACTTGGCCAGGTCGAACAGGGTGGCCCGGTACACGTCGCGGCTGGCGGCCGCGTACCGCTCCTGCCACGCGGACACGGCGGCCGGGGCTGTTTCCTCGACGACGGTCACGGGTTCCTCCTCGAACGGGCCCGCAGTCCGCCCAGCGCGCGCCGGTGCAGATTCGGGCTCAGCTTCACCGAATGAGACTTCTTCTTGTCCTCGAACAACGGGACGCCCTTGCCCTTGACCGTCTCGGCGATCACCATCGTGGGCCGGCCCGACGGGGAGGGCAGGGCGGCGAACACGGCGCGCAGGGCGTCCAGGTCGTGCCCGTCCACCTCGATGGTGTCCCAGCCGAAGCTGCGCCACTTGTCGGCGAGCGGCTCCAGGCCCATCCGCTCCTCGGTGTGCCCGGTGATCTGCAGCCGGTTGCGGTCCACGATCCCGACCAGGTTGTCCAGCCGCAGGTGGGCCGCCGACATCGCGGCCTCCCACACCGAGCCCTCCTGGATCTCCCCGTCGCCCATCAGGACGAACACCCGGCTGGGGCGGCCCTGGCGCCGGGCGGCGACGGCACTGCCGACACCGAGCGACAGACCGTGGCCCAGCGAGCCCGAGGGGAACTCCACACCGGGCAGCCGGCGCAGCGGGTGGCCGGCCAGCCGGCCGCCGGAGACCCCGTACTGGGCGAGCTCCTCGACGGGCAGGAAGCCGCGGGAGGCGAGTACCGCGTACAGGGCGGCGGAGGCGTGGCCCTTGCTGAGGATGAAGCGGTCCCGGTCGGCCCACTCGGGCTCCTCCGGGCGCAGCCGCAGCACCTCGTTGTAGAGCAGCGTCATCACGTCGGTCGCCGAGAGGCTGCCGCCGATGTGCGTACCGTGCTCGCTGAGCCCCATCTCCAGGACCTGCTCCCGGACGAGCTCGGCCAGCTCCTCGGTGGACCGGGTGCCGATGGCGGTGGCCATGTCAGACCCCCGCCTTCTGCGCGGTCGCCCACACGGGGCGGTAGTCCAGGCCGGCGGCGGCCGCGCCGAGCGTGTCCAGGTGGCCCCAGACCTTCTCGAACCCGTCCGCGATGCGCTGGAGCACCGGACCGGAGGCCGGGTTGAGGTGCCAGCGCTGCAGCGTCAGCGAGTCCTCGATGACCTCACAGGTCACCGGGAAGTCCTCGGCCCGGTAGCCCAGTTCACGGAAGGCGGGCTGGCCGGGCAGCGGCACCAGCTGGTACGGCTGCGCGGGGACGCCCTCGGCGCGCAGCGCGCGGTGCAGGATCGAGCGCAGCGCGCCCGGCGCCACCCCGGCGTGGCCCATCGCGGCCGGGTCGAAGCGCAGCCGCAGGATGTGCCAGGCGTGCGTGCGGTCGGCCGGGGTGTGCGGGACGAGCAGGCCCGGCAGGTGCCGGATCCGGTCGAGGAATGCCTCGACGTTGCGGGTGCGCGCCTCGTGGTACTCGTCGAGCCGGGCCAGCTGGGCGCGGGCGAACGCGGCCTGCACGGCGCTGAGCTTCTCGTTCCCGGCGAGCATCCGCGAGCGGTAGTCGCGCTCCTTGGCGCCCTGGAGCTTCTCGCCGAACTGGCGGCGCAGCTCCACCTCACGGTGCAGATCGGCCGAGTTGGTGGTGACCAGCCCGCCCTCGCCGCAGGTCGGCAGGTTCTTCACCACGTTGAGGCTGAAGGTGGCGATGTCGCCGAGCGAGCCGGTACGGGCGCCCTGGTAGGTCGCCGCGTGGGACTGGGCGGCGTCCTCGATCAGCAGCAGCCCGTGGCGGGCGGCCAGCGCCCGGAAGGCGGTCATGTCGGCGGGCAGGCCATGCAGGTGCACGACCACGATCGCCTTGGTGCGGGGGGTGATCGCAGCCTCGGCGGCCACCGGGTCCATGCAGAAGGTGACCGGGTCGATGTCCACGAACACCGGGGTCAGCGAGCGCTGGACGGGGCCGATGGCGCTGGCGATGAAGGTGAACGCGGGGACCAGCACCTCGGCGCCCGGCTCGATCCCGGCCGCGGCCAGCGCCAGCTCGATGGCGGCGGTGCCGTTGGAGACGGCCGCGCAGTGCGCGGCGCCCACGTACTCGGCCCACTCCCGCTCCAGGAGCTGGACCTCGCCGTTGGTGTTGTTCGAAGTGAACTGGCCGCTGTCGAAGACCCGCAGCGCCGACTCGCGTTCCGCGTCGGTCACCACCGGCCAGGCGATCAGAGACGGGTCCGCGTCCTGGGCGGTCACCGTGCGGGTGCCGCCGAACATGGCGAGCTTGGACATGGGGGTCATGCTCCGATCGGGAAGTCGGTGGTCGGGGCGGAGGAGGTGGCCGTCTCGGCGGTGAGGTCGGCGGCGTGCACGGTGATGCCGGCCCGGACGGGCAGCCGGACGGCGAGCAGGTCGTCCCGGCGGGTCACGGGGATCCGGGCGGTCCGGTGGCCGTCGGCCCCGGTGCCGGTGGTCCGCAGCCACTCGGGGTCGGCGCCGCCCCGGTAGTGCAGCCACACCTCCTCGTCCAGCTCGTCGAGCTGCTCCGGGGCGTCGGCGGTGACGAGCAGCCGCAGCCAGTCGTACTGTCCGGCCGGCACGTCCAGCAGCCGGCCGTCGCACGGGGTGGGGCCGGCCAGCGCGATCGCGGTGACCCGGGTGAGGGTGTTCTGCGTGTTCTGCGTGCTCATCGGGGTGGTCCCGTTCGTCTCGTTCGTCATCGGTCGGCCAGCCGGTTCAGGACGTAGTCCACGTAGCGGCCGACCATGCCCGTGCCGAGCACGTCGATCGCGCCGTGGAACTCGGGCGTGTGGTTGATCTCGTTGACGAACACCTCGCCGTCCGGGCCCTCCAGGAGGTCCACGGCGAGCACCCCCTCGCCCATCGCCTCGGCCGTCGCCACCAGCAGCTTCTCCAGGTCCGGGGTGACCGGGCAGACCACGGGCCTGCCGCCGCGCGCGGTGTTGGTGCGCCAGTGGTCCGAGTACTTGTAGATCGCGCCGACCACCTCGCGGCCGAACACGTACGCCCGGATGTCCCGGCCCGGCTTGTCGACGTAGTCCTGGATGTACGTGATCTGGTGCTGGGGACCGGTCAGCGCGGCCTTGTGCTCCAGCACCGCCTCCGCCGTCTCGCGCTCCTTGAGGCGGGCGCCGAGCCGGCCCCAGGAACCGGTGAGCGGCTTGGCGACGACCGGATAGCCGAACTCCTCCAGGGCGTCCAGCGCCGCGTCGGGGGTCAGGCCGACCATCACGCGCGGGGTCGGGATGCCCGCCTCCAGCAGCCGCAGCGTGGTCAGCAGCTTGTCGCCGCAGGTGGAGATGATGTCGTGGCTGTTGACCACGGTCAGCCCCGCGTGCTCCAGCAGCCGGGTCGCGTACACGTTGCGGGTGTGGGAGATCTCCCGGCTCAGCGCGCCGCGGTACGGCAGTCCCGGCCCGTCCGGGCGGAACACCGCGGTACGGGAGTCGATCAGCTCGTAGGGGACGCTGCGGCGGTCGAGCTCCTCGAGGAGCTTGCGCTCCTCGACGCGGATGCGGGAGTAGAGCACTGCGAGCGGCGCGTCCGGGTCGCCCGGGCGGAAGGGCGTACAGGTCGTGGTGGATTCGGTCATTGGAGGGCCCCTGTTTTCTCGCCGGCGCCCACGGGGACCCCGCCGAGTGATGCGGCGAGGAGCCCGAGGGCATCGGTCAGGACGTCGATGGCGAGCCGGTAGTCACGCAGGTCGATGTGTTCGTGGTCGGTGTGGTCGAGGTGGGCGTCGCCCGGTCCGTACGCGGCGACCGGGCAGCGCCAGTGCGGCGCGACCACGTTCATGTCGGACGAACCGAGCTTCACCTTGGGCACGGGCCGCAGCCCGCGGCCCCGGATCGCGGTGGTCAGCGCCCGCACCACCGGGTCGGTGCGCGGCGAGCGGACCGCCGCGGTGCGCTCGACGACCGTGATCCGGCCGCCCCGCGCCTGCCCGTCGAGCCAGCCCAGCAGTTCGTCGGTGTCGAAGTCCGGGGGCAGCCGGACGGAGATGTCGAGCGAGGCCCGCTCGATGTCACCGGCCATGCCCACCAGGGCGGGCAGGGCCTGCTCGAAGAACGCGGCGTCCGGCCGGTGGCCGGCCAGCCGGTCCCGGAGCAGGTTCCAGAAGTCCGTGGCGACCTCGGTGGCCTTCTCCTCCGGGCTGCTGGTGTGCGCGGCAGGGCGCTCCACCTCGTACCGCAGCCGCAGGATGCCCTTGTAGCCGAGCACCACCCCGTCGACCCCGCTCGGCTCGCCGATCACCAGGGCGTCCGGTGCGTACCGGTCGACCAGGTGCAGCGCGCCGCTCGACTCCCGCTCCTCGTCCACGGCCCCGACCACCAGGAACCGGGCGCGGACCCCGGCGGCGGCCGCACGGGCCGCCGCCCAGGCGAACGTGGCCAGCGGACCCTTCGCGTCGACGGTGCCGCGGCCGTGCAGGATCTCGCCGCGGACCTCGACGGGCAGGATGCCGGGGACCGTGTCGATGTGGCCCAGCAGCATCACCACCGGGTCCCCGGCCCCGCCGCCGATCTCACCGACGGCGTTGCCGGCCCCGTCGACGTACGCGGTGAAGCCGGACCGGCGGAACCAGTCGACCAGGGCCTGCGCGGCCGGCGCCTCACCACCCGACACGGAGGGGGTCTGTACGAGTTCCAGCAGCAGTGGTACGGGGTCCGTACCGTCCTGCACCGGGGCGGAGCTCGGCAGCGTCACGGCCGGGACTCCCGCATCTCGTCGCCGATCGCGTTGTAGTCCACGAGCAGCATGTCGCGGGTGCCCTGGCCGGAGGTCGCGGAGATCGGGGTCACCTCGTGCATGACCGCGGCGTCGACGACCATCATCCCGTCCAGCGGCTCCAGCAGGGTCAGCGTGGTGTCCGGCAGGCCCTCGCGGTAGACGATGGACGTGCCGCCCCTGCAGTCGCGGCGGCCCAGCAGGTGCATGCCGACGTAGTCGTGCCCGTCGCGGTGACGGCCCTCGGGGGTCGGCAGGCCCGGGTTCTCGTCGGCGACCGTCCGCACCATGTGCAGTCCGATCTCCCACTCCTTGCGGGTGTCGCTCGACCCGATCAGCCGCAGCCCGTGGGCGAGCAGGGTCAGCAGCGCCGGGTGGGCGAGGTTGTCCTGGCTGATCGGCTCGAAGTGGCGGGCCTTGCCCATGTGGATCGGAATGTGCTCGGCGGACTGCTGGAAGGTGCTGTGCGGCAGCGCGGTGAACACCGGTCCGTCGGCGAGGACCTCGGCGCGTACCCGGCCGTAGCGGCGGGTGCGGTACGTACCGCCGTTCAGGTTCTCGTCGGGGGCCAGGTCGTTCCAGAGCGCCTGGAACGAGGCCAGCTCGGCCGGCTGGATGTCGTGGGTCCTCTGCGCGGCGCGGAAGACGGTGAACCCCTTCAGGAAGAGTTCGAGCCCGGCGGCTTCGGCGGTCCGGAGGCGGTCCTCGGTGCTCGCTGTCTCGATGCTCACTGGTGCGGTGGCCATGCGAAGTTCTCCATTCGGCTGCCCGGGACGTCCGGGCGGGATTGGTACGTGTGCGGTGGGTCAGGGGGCGAGTGCCTCGTGGACCTCGCGGACCTCGGCGGAATCGGGGCCGGTACCGGTACCGGTGCCACTGCCGAGCTGGGTGGCGAGCTGCTCGATCGTGTGATTGCCGAGCAGTACGGAGAGCGGGACGGGGGAGCCGGCGTCCGAGAGGAGCTGGAACACCTGGACCGCGCGCAGCGAGTCACCGCCCACGTCGTAGAAGTCGTCCTGGACGCTGACGTCCTGGACACCGAGCACCTCGGACCAGAGCTTGGCCAGCACGAACTCGTCCGGGGTGCGCGGGGCTACCGGAGCGCGTTCGCTCAACAGTGCCTCGGGCGGGGGGAGTTGTTTGGTGTTGGTCTTGCCGTTGGGGAGTTGGGGGAGGTGGGTGAGGTGGGTGAGGTAGGTGGGGATCATGGCGGTGGGGA
>NZ_JBSGXU010000165.1:0-18419 GCF_053610205.1 Streptomyces sp. NPDC054932
ACGGCACCTCGCCGCGTTGTCGAAGCGCGCGAGTACGAACAGGTACGAGCTGCGCCTCTCCGCCTTGCGATGCACCGCGCCGGACGCCGCGGGCCGCGCCCTCCGGGCGCCGGCGCTACTTTGCGGACACCCCCTAGCATGCGGTCATGAGTGATCTTGACGAGCGGTTGTGCGGCTTTCGGCTCGATGTGGATCAGGGGGAGCTGGACGACCTGCGGGAGCGGCTGGCGCGGGTGCGGTGGCCCGACGAGCTGCCCGGGGTCGGGTGGGCCTACGGGATGCCGCTCGAACGCATCCGGGAGCTCGTCCGGTACTGGAGCCAGGAGTACGACTGGCGGGCGGCCGAGGCCCGGCTCAACGAGTGGCCGCAGTTCACCACGGTCATCGACGGCGCGCGGGTGCACTTCGCGCACCTCCGCTCGCCCGAGCCGGACGCGACGCCGCTCCTGATGACCCACGGCTGGCCGGGGTCACCGGTGGAGTTCCAGCGCGTCGCCGGCCCGCTGACCGATCCCCGGGCGCACGGCGGCGATCCGACGGACGCCTTCCACCTGGTGCTCCCGAGCATCCCCGGCTTCGGACTGTCGGGGCCCACGACCGAGACGGGCTGGGAGTTCAAGCGGGTGGCGCGGGCCTTCGGCGTGCTGATGGAGCGGCTCGGGTACGCGTCGTACGGGGTGCAGGGCGGGGACTGGGGCGCCGCGATCTCGCGGGAACTCGGGCGGATCCGGCCGGAGCGCGTGACCGGAGTACACCTGAACCTGCTGCCCGGAGGCGGGGCCACGGCCGAGCCCCGGCCGCAGGAGCTGGCCGCGCTGTCCCCCGCGGAACGGGAGCGCACCCAGGCGTCCTGGGAGCGGTACCGGATCTGGGCCCGTGAGCGGCAGGGGTACGCCGACATCCAGGCGACCCGGCCGCAGACCCTCGCGTACGCGCTCAACGACTCGCCCGTCGGGCTGCTCGCCTGGATCGCGGAGAAGTTCGACGAGTGGAGCGATCCCGCATGCGCCGTGGACCGGGACCAGATGCTGACCAATGTGATGCTGTACTGGCTCACCGGAACGGCCGGCAGCGCGGCCCGCATCTACTACGAGCGGGCGCACGCCGCGTACGCCGGCGGTCCCCCCGAGGTCTCGAGCACCCCGACCGCACTGGCCGACTTCCCCCGGGACAACTTCATCCCGCTGCGCCACATCGCCGCGCGCACCGACACCGTCGTGCGCTGGACCTCGTACGACC
Source organism: Streptomyces sp. NPDC054932 (assembly GCF_053610205.1). Lineage (NCBI taxonomy): Bacteria > Bacillati > Actinomycetota > Actinomycetes > Kitasatosporales > Streptomycetaceae > Streptomyces > Streptomyces sp. NPDC054932. The sequence continues at coordinate 1,240 of NZ_JBSGXU010000165.1, forward strand.
GGGGCGGCCACTTCCCCGCCATGGAGGTGCCGGAGCTGCTGGTGGGGGACATCCGCGCCTTCTTCCGGCAGCTGCGCTGACCGGCACTGAAAACGCGGTGGGGCGGGCCGGCACCGGATGGGATGATCACCCGGTGATCGACGAACAGAGGACCAGGCCCGTTCTGGTGGGCGACGAGCGTGCCACGCTGACCAGCATCCTGCAGTGGCAGCGCGACACCCTGATGATGAAGTGCGCGGGCCTGGACGAGGAACAGCTGCGGATGAGGGCGGTGCCCCCGTCCGGACTGAGCCTGCTCGGGCTGGTGCGCCATCTCGCGGAGGTGGAGCGCGGGTGGTTCCGCAACGTCCTGGCCGGTGAGGACGTGCGCGGCTATTTCCCGAAGAACGAGGCGGGGGAGTGGACGGAGTTCCACGTCGAGGACGCGGACGTGGCCGACTCGTTCAGGATCTGGGAGGAGACGTGCGAGCGCTCACGGGCGATCGTGGCCGCCGCCGAGTCCCTCGACGTGACGGGGGACTTCGGCGACCAGCCCTACTCACTGCACTACATCCTGACCCACATGATCGAGGAGTACGCCCGCCACAACGGGCACGCGGACCTGCTGCGCGAGGCGATCGACGGCACGACCGGGGAATGACCCGGCCCCGGCCCCGGCCCGCCCTGGCCGCCCGTCTCCGGCCGGGGGCGGACGCATGAGTGCTCCCGGACCCGCCGGCGCGGGGCCGTCATGACTGCTGCCGGGGCAGCGGGGCGCAACCGGACTGCTCTCCTTTCCCGTTGGCCCGGTCACCTCCGCGCTCGGCGGCCATCGGTTGCGGACCGGCCGGATCAGGTGGCTCGCCCATAGCGGACCGCCGAGCTCCAGATCCGCTCCAGACGTACGCGGGTGCCGGGGCGCGGGGCGTGCCAGATCCGGTCGTCGCCGGCGTAGATACCGACGTGGGTCATGGTCGCGCCGCTGGGGAAGAAGACCAGGTCCCCGGCCGCGCGATCGGCCTCGGGGATGTGGCGGGTGTGCTCGTACTGCTGGTCGGCGGTGCGTGGTAGCCGTTTGCCCGCCTTCTTGAAGGCGTAGAGGGTGAGCCCCGAGCAGTCGAAGCGTTTGGGGCCGGTGGCGCCGTAGGCATACGGCGAGCCCTGTTTGGAGGCGGCCACCGCGACGGCTCTGGCGCCATAGGGGGCGGCGGCGTGCGCCGGGTCTGCGGGGCCGGTCAGTACGGCGGCCGTGAGCAGCAGCAGGGAGAGGGCGGCGCGGGCTCTGGGGCAACAGCACGTGGGGAGAAGGTCCTTGGGGACCTTTCGGAAGTCGGTCCTGAAGCAGGGCATCGTGACACCTCCGCAATCGGTTGGCAGGTAACGTCAGATCAGTGGTCGGGGTCCTGTTCTCGGTCGCATGCGCCATGGCTCTGACGGCGGACCAGTTTTCTCCGACGTGATGCGCCGAACAGCATCGGACACAGTCTCATTTATCTCGATTTTGTGTTCGATTCGAGATGATAGGAAGGGATGATCGCCATACCGACACGCCCGTAGACGTCGGTCCGCCGTGTCGGCGCCGACTCTCCCCGTACGGTTTTGTGAGGCCGGACTCGCCAACTTCTATGATCATCGGATGACGGATCCTCGTTACCCCACGAAACCCCGCCCCGGAGACCCGGTCGCGGTGCTGTCGCCCTCGTCCGGCCTTCCCGGCCTGTTCCCGCTCCCCTTCGAGTCGGGGCTGCGCAGGATTGAGGACGACTTCGGGCTGAAGCCGGTGGAATACCCGACCACCCGGACGATGGGTGCGACGCCCGAGGAGCGGGCCGCGGACATCCACGCGGCCTTCGCGGACCCCGACATCAAGGCAGTGATCGCCAGCATCGGCGGCGACGACCAGATCACCGTCCTGCCCCACCTCGACCGGGACCTCCTGCGGGCCAACCCCAAGCCGTTCTTCGGCTACAGCGACAACACCAACCTGCTTCTGTTCCTGCGGAACTTGGGCATCGTCGGCTACCACGGCGGTTCGGTCATGGTCGAGTTCGGGCGGCCCGGCGCGATGCACCCCTCGACCGCCGCCTCCCTCCGGGCGGCGCTGTTCACCCACGGCGAGTATGAACTCACCGCGGCGAGCACCTACGGGGACGTCAACGGCCCCTGGGAGGACCCGCACACCTTCGCCTCCGAGCCGCACATGGAACCCGCCGACGGCTGGTCCTGGCACAACGGCGACCAGGTCGTCGAAGGCATCGGCTGGGGCGGCAACCTGGAGATCATCTCCTGGATGCTGATGGCCGACCGTGAACTGCAGCCGGTCGATTCCCATGCCGGGAACGTGCTGTTCCTGGAGACCTCCGAGGAAATGCCGCGCGCCGAAGAGGTCTACCGGATCCTGCGGAGCATGGGCGAACGCGGACTGCTGCAGCAGTTCCCCGCACTGCTCATGGGCCGGGCGAAGAGCTGGTCGTTCGAGAAGCGGCTCGACGCCGCGGACAAGGCGCACTTCCGGCTGCAGCAGCGGGAAGCCGTCCTGCGGGTCCTGCGGGAGTACGCCCCCGACACCATGGTGGTGTTCGACGTCGACCTCGGTCACACCGACCCGCAGCTCGTGGTCCCCGTCGGAGGCCGCATCCGGGTGGACGGTCCGGCCCGCCGGATCGTCGTCACCTACTGAGCCGGGATCAGCGGTCGTTCGGCGCGGTGGGCGGCCCGCGAGCCGGTGGTACGGGCCACGCAACAGCGTGGTCCGACGCGGAAGCCGGACAGGTCACCGGCGGAGCGCAGCGCCCCGAACACAGCGACCGCCGCCCCGAAGGCGATCAGCCAGGGCCAGGCGTCCGCCGGAGTGCTCCCGTGCCCCGGGCTCCCGAGGAGCGCCCTCAGCACGGGTTCCATGCCGGCCACCCTCGGCGCCCGCCCGCCGCCGGAGCATCCGCCAACTGTCGCGCATCGCACCAGGACAGCGCGCCGACCGGCGCTTCTGCTCCCCGCCGCGGCGCCCTATCCTCCTGGTATGGAGGCACTGGCCGTACGACTGTCAGGACTGGATCCGTACGTCGACGGCGCGATCCGCATCATCGCCTTCTTCGACACGCTGATGCGCAGGCGAGTGGACCTCCCGGCGCTCGCCCGCTCCTCGGCCGGCCTCGCCGAGTGCGTGGCCGGGATCCGGCTCCACGGCACGGGGCGCACGATCCGCGTCTCGCCCGACGGCGGACGGGCCCCCGACCCGCAGGCACCCGCGACCACCACCGCGCCGATCACGCTCGACGAGGAGGAGATCGGCGACGTGTGGCTGGAGCGCCCCGGCCCGCCCACTCCACTCGACGACGTCCTCCTCGACCGGCTCGCCATCGCCGCCGCGGCAGCCGTGGAACGGTACGGACCGGCCCGCACCACCATGGCCGACCCCGCTCTCGTCGAACTGGCCATCAGCCCCGACGGCGACGAGGCCGCCCGGACGCGGGCGCTGCGCCTCCTGGGCTTCACCGCCGACCCGCCGGTCCATGCCGTCGCCGTGCGCTCGGACCTCCCGCTCGACCGGATCGGCTCCCTGCTCTGTCCCGCCCGCCCCGTGAAAGCGGCATCCCTCGCCGGCGTGGGCGTCATCCTGGCCACCACCGTGGACCCCGCCCGGATCCCGGCCGGCGTACGCGCGGGCATCGGCGCCGCCGAGGGCCCGGCACGTTCCTGGCAGCAGGCCCGCACCGCCCTGCGTTTCACCACGGCACGCCGGCCGGTCGTCCACCACGCGGAGTTGGGGGCGTCGGCGCTGCTGGCCCGGGTCCCCCGGGACACCGTGCGGGAGAACGCCGACGTGGCCGCGGTCGCCCGAATCGCCGCGGGCGACCCCGAGGACCTGGAGACCCTGGACACCTACTGCGCCACGGGTTCCCTGCGCCGGGCCGCCGACCTCCTGCACCTGCACCACAGCAGCGTCGCACGCCGGCTCGACCGGATCGCGAAGACGCTGGGCATCGACATCACCACACCCACGGGACTGGTCCGGGCCTCCCTCGCCCTCACCGCCTGGCGGCTGCTCGACGACTGACGAGGCCCCCTCACGCGGAGCGGCGTGCCGAGGCCGCGCGCTGGTGCCGCGCGCCGTGTCCCGACCGGCGCCGGGTCCTCCTACGAAGTGCCGCAGGCGGCCGCAACCGCGGCCCGGGGAGCGATCCGCATCCGGTCCTGCGCGTACTCCACCGTCTCGCCCGGCAGGATCAGCAGCCCCGGTTCCCCGTCCTGGCACGCGCCGCCGATCCGCTGCACCTGCACCGCCGGGCCCAGCCCGCCGGCCATGAACACCGTCGGGTCCACCTCCCAGCCGTGCACGGCCAGCCACAGCTCCAGCGCCTCTGTGTCCCGGGCCTCCGCGCCGCGCGGCCAATCGAACGTCGTGCTCCCCATCCCTGCCCCCTGTAGGTGGTCGGATCACCGCCGTAGATCCTGCCACCCCCCTCTGACAGTCGCCGCCCAATATCGAGGGGTGGGACGATACTCACGCGGACGCCCGCACCCCCCCGGCTTGCGGGGGAGTGCGGGCGCCGGCGAGTCCCGGTGACTGCCGGGGTCAGCCGTTGCGGTGGTGGCGGCGGCCGTTCCAGGAGTCGCTGTCGATGACGTTGCCGCGGTTGTCGCGGAGGGTGGCGGTGTCGCGCTCGTCCCAGATCTGGTGGCGGCGGTCCTGGTAGACGTCGTGGCGGGTGTCGCGGCCCTGGCCGGTGTGGACCTTGACGCTGGAGCGGCCGTCCAGGCGGAAGTCCGCGAAGCGGTAGCGGTTGCCCTGGCGGTCGGTGAGGGTGAAGCCGCGCAGGTTGACGGCCCTGCGGCCGGTGTTCTTCACCTCGACCCACTCACGGTTCAGCGCGCGGGCGGAGCGGTCGCCGCGGCCGGCGGTTCCGTACTGGACATCGCTGATGACGAGCGAGGACTGCGGGGCCCGGTGGTCTCGGTCGCGCCGGTGGTCGTCGGCGGTGGCCGGGAGGGCGGCGGCACCGACGAGGGCTCCTGCGGCCAGGAACGCGGCGACGACCCGGCGGGTGGCGAGAGAAGCAGACATGAAGATGACCCCTTCAACAGACAGCGGCCCCGCCCCGCTCGTTCACGGGGGTGGGCTCCGAACAGTTCCCGGCGTCCTGCCGAGGAGCCACACTCTGGCCCCCAAGCAGCATCAAACGCCACCAATTCGGGGCGTGTTGCGAAATGCGGATCTATCGGTGACTCTCGCTTGTAGTGGACACACGTCAACATCGCGCTGACGTGAACCGCGTGAGCGCGCGAAACGAGCCTTGGCAGGCCCGGAGACGGAGGCATTCCCAAGCGGACGCCCAACCTCCGCGACACCCTCCGGCCCTGCTCCGAACGGGTTCAGGGTCGTGTAACGGCTGTTCCTACCGTTTCTTCGCACACGCTCACGTGCATGGTTCTGGTGTTCTGCCGCCGCAGGCCCGTCTACGTCAGGGCGCGGAACGGCTGATCGAATCGAGCGGCCGGAGATCCTCCTCCGACAGGCGCAGTGCGCCCGCTGCCACGTTGTCCGCGAGGTGATCCGGGTTGCCGGTTCCGGGGATGGCCAGTACGTGGGCGCCCTGCTGCAGGATCCAGGCGAGCCGCACCTGCGCCGGTGACGCACCGTGCGTCCGGGCGACCGCGCGGACCTCTTCGTGCTCGGACCGGACGGCGCCGGCCTCGCGCCCCTCTCCGGCGATGGAGAAGAAGGGCACGAAGGCGATGCCGTCCGCAGCGCAGGCGCGGAGCATCTCCTTCCCGGCGCGGGAGTCGATTCCGTAGGGGTTCTGCACGCAGACGACCGGTGCGATCGCCCGGGCCTGGGCCAGGTGCTCCAGGTGGGCGTTGGAGATGCCGAGGTGGCGGACGAGTCCGGAGTCGCGCAGTTCGGACAGGGCGCCGAAGTGCTCGCTGACGGAGTCCTGGCCCATGATGCGGAGGTTCACCACGTCGAGGTGGTCGCGACCGAGCTGGCGCAGGTTCTCCTCGACCTGACCCCGCAGCTGGTCCGGCCGGGCCGACTCGGCCCACGAGCCGGAGGCGTCCCGGGCCGGGCCGACCTTGGTGGAGATGACGAGGTCGTCCGCATACGGCGCCAGCGCCGAGCTGATCAGCTCATTGGCGGAACGCAGTCGGGAGAAGTAGAAGGCGGCGGTGTCGATGTGGTTGACGCCCAGCTCGACGGCCCGGCGCAGTACGGCGATGACCCGGTCGCGGTCGCTGGGTACGCCCTCGTGGAAGGCGGCGCTGCCGGTCAGGCGCATGGCGCCGAAGCCCATCCGGTTGACCGTGAGGTCGCCGAGCACCCAGGTGCCCGAGGCTGCCGCGGAGACCGTGCGCGACGTCATCTGATTCATCAGCTCCATCCGATCGACCGGCACCCCGAGGTGGTGCGGGGCGCGGTGGGTCCTGGAGTATGCGCAGGTCACGGGTGCTGCGGAAAGGCGCGCAGCGGTGGAGGAAGATCACAACGAGACAGGGAATCCCGCATCTGCACGGAGCGTTACTCCTACGGACGCTTTCCCCGGCCCCGTGCCCGGAACTGCCCGGCCGTTCCCGGTCGCCGCGAGGGCGGTCGCCCGGCTCTGCCTGATAATGGCATTGAGGGGCATTCGCGTATTGGTGGACCCATCCGCCCGAATTCATCGGGCGCAGAGGAGGCCGGAATGGGACGGGACAGCACGTACGAGTTGGTATTCGCCGGCCCTGACCATGCCGTTCCGGGGGGCGAGGAATCGGTCCTCGTGCACCGTACCGACCGGGCCGGCCCGGGAGGCCATCCCATTTACGCCGACGACACCGGGATCGTGCAGGCGGAGATCAGCGACCAGGGCGACGTGCGCATGATCGCGACCGGCGGTCACCAGTCGCCCGCCTCACGGGTGAGGGTCCGTCCCGCACCCAGTGCGTGACGTTCCCTTTTGGTTCATAAGTTGAACTGTTGCGGCGGGGGCAATGGTCCTGAATTTATCCGGATAGGCCTGAATGTGCGATTGCGGACGGTGATGGCAACGTTGCCATCACGTTAATAATTCACTTCTTGACGCTGGTGTGACTGCCGAGTTGACTGCCCCTACCTCGGCCGCAAGGACACGGCCTCGTCAGGGAGGTTTACATCGTGAACGCACATCTGGGTCGTGCCGCTGTTGCTGTCGCCGTTTCCGCGATGACCGTCTCGCTCGCCGCTTGCGGCAGCGGGGAGGACGCCGACGGAAGACCGGGCGGCTCCCTCAAGGATGACGCGATCAAGATCGGCCTCCTGCTTCCGGAGGACCAGACCGCGCGTTACGAGAACTTCGACAAGCCGCTGATCGAGAAGGAAGTCGGAAAGCTCACCCGCGGCAAGGGCAAAGTGGTGTACGCCAATGCCCGGCAGGACGCGACCGCCCAGAACGCCCAGGTCGACGCGATGATCAAAGCCAAGGTGAACGCCCTGATCATCGACGCCGTGGACGCCAAGGCGATCGCGGGGGCGGTCAAGCGGGCGAAGGACGCCGGTATCCCGGTCATCGCCTACGACCGGCTGGCGGAGGGCCCGATCGACGCGTACACCTCCTTCGACAACGAGGACGTGGGCAGGGTCCAGGGCAAGGCGCTGCTGGAGGCGCTGGGCGACAAGGCCAGGGACGGCCAGATCGTCATGGTGAACGGCTCGCTCACCGACCCGAACGCCAAGCAGTTCAAGTCCGGTGCGCACTCCGTCCTCGACGGCAAGGTGAGCGTCGGCAAGGAGTACGACACGGTCGAGTGGAAGCCGGAGAACGCCAACGCCAACATGACGGCCGCGCTCTCGGCGCTCGGCAAGGGCCGGATCGCAGGCGTGTACTCCGCCAACGACGGCATGGCGGGCGGCATCATCACCGCCCTCAAGGCCGCCGGCGTCTCCCCGCTTCCCCCGGTCACCGGGCAGGACGCCGAACTCGCCAGTGTGCAGCGGATCGTGGCGGGCGACCAGTACATGACGGTGTACAAGCGGTACGCCCCCGAGGCCGCGGCCGCCGCGGAGATGGCCGTCGCCCTCGCCAAGGGCCAGAAGATCGACGGGCTCATCAACCAGATCGTCGACAGCCCGACCACCAAGCGCATACCGGCGGTGCTCGTCCCCGGTGTCGCGCTGACCAGGAACAACGTCAAGACCACGGTGGTCGATGACGGCATCTACACGATCGCCGAGATCTGCACCGACAGGCTCCGGGCGGCCTGCGACGAAATCGGCCTGAAGTAGGCGGACCGGCTCCGGGACTCAGGCGCAAGAGGTCAGATCGGCCAGGTGGTCGACCACGTCCCGGAGGCGGCCCGTACGACGGACGACGGCACGCTGGCGGGCCGCTCCGGTGCCCTTCCTGCGGAGCGCGTCGAGGAGGCGGTGGACCTCCGGCTCGTCGCCCGCCGCCCGGAGCCCCGGGCTGGCCGCCCTGACCAGGGCGGCCACCTGGACCTGGGACGGTACGAGCTCGCCGGTGAAGGGATCGAGGGCGAACCCGGTGGGGCCGTACCGGGCGGCGTGCCGGTGCGCGTCACGCAGCCGCGCCACGGAGACGTCGGGCGGCGGCCGGCCCTCGGCGGCCGCGCCGAGGAATGTGGCACACAGGCCGCGCAGGAGCAGCGCCACGAGGAGCGTGGTGTCGAGGTCGGCACTGGTGTCCGCGACGCGGAACTCGATGGTCGGCTGGTGCTCGGACGGGCGCGCGAACCAGTAGATCATCCGGCGGTCCATGAGGACGCCCGAGGCCACCAGGGCCTCCGCGGTCCTCTCGTACGAGGCGGAGTCCAGCAGCGGAGCGGGGCCCGCGGTCGGCCAGCGGCCGAATTCCAGGGCCCGCCAGCTCGCGAAGCCGGTGTCCAGTCCGCCGGCGAACGGAGAGTTCACGGCGAGGGCCTGGAGGGCGGGGAGCCACGGGCGTACGCGGTTGGCCAGGAACAGGGCCTCGGCACGGTCGGCGGTGCCGACGTGGATGTGGCAGCCGCACACGATGCCCAGCCTGCCGTCGACGAGGGCGTCGAAGTGCCGGGCCATGCGGCGGTAGCGAGGGGTGTCGGTCACCGGGATCGGATCCGTGGGCGGTACCACGGGGGTGCCGGAGGCGACGAGCAGGCAGTCCGAGGCGTGTGCCGCGTCGCTGACGGCGGCCCGCAGGAAGCGGAGCTGCTCACGCAGGTCGCTGGCGCCGGTGGTGGGCCGGGTGCAGACCTCGACCATGCAGCGGTAGAACTCCGTCTGCACCAGTTCACCGAGCGCGTGCGAAGCCGTGTCGATCACGTGGCCGGCGCGCGCCACCGGAGCCCTGGTCAGCCGGTCGACGAGGAGGAACTCCTCCTCCACCCCCACGGTCGACACCACCGGTCGGCCGCTCGTGGCGAGGGCCGCTGCCGGGCCGCGCCCCGGGCGGCGGCCCGGGGCTCCGGCAGAAAGACTGCGCGGCTCGGTGGCGGTCATGTGTGGGGTCTACCCCGAAAGCGCCCCTGCAACAGCCGGCCGCACCCGCGATCCTGCGATTCAGCGTTTCCGCGCGGCCGGTCATCCGGGAACGCGGATCCCCGGCGGACACGGCACTTCGCACCAGACACGCTTGCCGTCCGCCCCCGGTTCGGAACCCCAGTCCCTGGCCAGGCGTTCCACGATCAGCAGCCCGTGACCGCCCGGCTGCGCGCGTGCGCCCGGCCCCGATGCCGGTACGCGCACCGGCGGGGCCGGGTTGCCGTCAGTGACCTCGATCCGCAGCCGCTCCGCCGAGCAGTCCAGGACGAGTGCGCGAGGTCCTCCGCCGTGCAGACAGGCGTTGGCCACCACCTCGGACACGAGCAGCAACACGTCGTCGGCGGCCTCGCGGCTGCTTTCCCCCGTCCCCGGCAACCAGCGCCAGGCGGTCAGGGCCCGGCGGGTGAAGTCACGGCTGCGCGAGACGACGTCGGTGGTACCGGACAGCACCAGGCGCCAGGTCCGGTCGGACGGCCCCTGCTGCTCCATGGCGCTCAGGCTCCTCCACCTCGTGTCGTCCTCAGTGCTTGTGGCACATCACGGTGGACGGGGAACACACCGTCCGCACCTGTGATCCGGAACATGCGGGCCACAGGACCGTGCAAGCCGACCAGTTCGAGGCTGGCTCCCGTCTCCTGCGCCGCCAGCCGACTGGTCAGCAGCACGTTCAGTCCGGTGGAATCACAGAATCCGAGCCCCGCCAGGTCGATCAGCAGCCGACGGCCCGGGGCGAGTGCCGTATCGAGGGCCTCCCGCAGCGGCTGCGCCGTGTCGTGGTCCAGTTCCCCCGCGAGCGCGAGGACGACGGCTCCGTCCACGGCCTCCACCGCGACGGTGAAGCGTTCGCTCTCCGCTTCCGGCACCATCCGGCATCACCCTTCCGTCGTGCTCTTGTGCACCTGCCCGGGTTCCGGCGCAATATGCCTGCCGGTCCCGGACGGACGGTGGAGTGCCTCAGGCCGGAGCGGATTGCGGCTCCTCGGCGAGCAACCCCTCCCGCAGCCGCCCCAGGATGCGGTTGAGCAGCCTGGAGACGTGCATCTGCGACATCCCCAGGCGCTCGCCGATCTCGGCCTGGGTCAGCTCCTCCCCGAAGCGGAGGGCAAGGATCGCCCGGTCCCGTTCGCTCAGCTCCTCCAGCAGCGGTTTGAGCGATTCCAGGTCCTCGACCGTCTCGAAGCGGCTCTCCTCGATGCCGAGGCCGCGGGCCAGCGAGCCGGGCGCGGGGTCCTCCTCCGTCACGGGGAGGTCGAGCGAGAGGCTGGTGAAGCCGTTGGCCGCGAGCCGGCCCTCGCAGACCTCCTCCGCGGTGATGTCCAGCCGCTCGGCGAGTTCCTTCGCACTCGGAGCGTGTCCCAGCTCCTGCTCCAGGGCGTCGTTCGCCTTGGCCAGGTCGATGCGCAGCTCCTGCAGCCGGCGCGGTACGCGGACGGCCCAGGTCGTGTCACGGAAGTACCGCTTGATCTCGCCCACGATGGTGGGCAGGGCGAACGACATGAACTCGAATCCGCGCTCCGGGTCGAACCTGTTGATGGCCTTGATCAGGCCGATGGTGCCGACCTGCATGACGTCTTCCCAGGGCGCGCTGCAGTGACGGACGCGCGTGGCCGCGTACTTGACCATGCTCAGATTCAGCTCGACCAGGGTGTTGCGCACGTACGAGTACTCCGCGGTCCCCTCGTCCAGTTCGCGCAGCCGCCGGAAGAGCGTCACCGACAGATCGTGCGCGTCCGCCGTGCTCACGGACTGCGGATCGCGGATCTCGGGAGTCCCGGGGGTCCCGGACGGGTCCGGACGTGCGTCCCGCTGCGTCGCGGGAGCGGCCTGGTTACTGAGCGTGGTAGGCATGAGCCCTCCTCGGGTCCCTCAAGCCCCCTACCCACATCCCGATGGATTGAATCTGTGCACGTCGTGGCCATGTGTCATTCTTCGTGATCTCGTGGCCGGCTCGCTGCGAGGCACTATGGTAGTGACGTTCGGTGACCATTCGGTGGGGAGTCGTCAGGGGTGAGCTGGTAGACGGCGAAGGCCCGGTCGATGACCGGCATTGCGACGTTGCGCACCCTCACTCCGCCCGCCGTCGTCCCGTGTTCCGTGCCCAGGTGGGCATGGCCGTGGACGGCGAGATCCGCGCCGGCCTCGTCGACCGCCTCCGCGAGCAGATAGCTCCCGAGGAACGGATAGATCTCGGGAGGCTCGCCCGCCAGCGTGTCCGCCACGGGGGAGAAGTGGGTGAGCGCGATGCGCAGGTCACTGCCCGCGTCGGCGAGTTCTCGCAGCGATCGCGCGAGTTCCTCCGCGCAGCGCCGGGTGTACCGGATGAACGCCTTCATCTCGGGTTCGCCGAACTCGCTGCCGCAGCGCCCCGCGAAGCCACCGCCGAAGCCCTTCGTCCCGGCGACACCGACCTTCGCGCCGTCGACGTCCACCAGTACGCCATCGCCTTCCAGGACCCGCACCCCTGCCTCGGCCAGCACGCGGGTGACGGCCGTCTGCCGGCCGCTCTGGTAGTCGTGATTGCCGAGTACCGCGATCACCGGCACCGGGAGCAGGGCCACCTCCCCGGCCACGACGTGAGCTTCCTGCGGGGTGCCGTGGCGGGTCAGGTCGCCCGCGAGCAGCAGCAGGTCCGCACGGTCTCCGAGCGTCTCGAAGGCCGGGCGCAACAGGCCTTCGCTCCCGGGGCCGAGATGGATGTCGCCGACGGCCGCCACGCGGATCACGGCAGTACCTCCGAGCGGTCGGGCGGGTTCGGACAGCACACCGTGATGTCCTCGCGCCAGGGGACGCCCACGAGCTCCTCCGCCGTGATGCGCAGGACCTCCACCCGGCACTCGTCGCTGCTCACGCCGCCCCGTACCAGTACGCCCGCGCCGCGCGCCTCGATCCGGACGCCGAGCTCGGCGATCTCCTCGCGTGCCAGGCGTTCCCGCAGGTGTTCGATGCGGTATTCGATGAGATCGGTCGACGTCACGGCGTCGCCTCCCAGGGGTCGGTGATCTGAAGCCGTTCGAGCAGGTACAGGAACGCGTCGGGCAGCGGGGCGGACCGGTGGGCCCGGTTCAGCCGGTCCCAGTCGATCTGCTCCCGCAGCATCCGGGCCATCGGCAGCAGGTCGCCGAAGTCGCAGTAGTGCTCGCAGAGCGCGGTGAGCCGGGCGTCCATGAGGTCGGTGGGTGCCAGCACCGGCATCCACACCGAGTCCACCGGCCGTACCACGGCCCGTTCCAGCAGCGCGGTGTTCACCGGACGCCGGGCGAGCTCGAAGATCAGGTCGATCTCCTCCCCACCTGCCCGGCCCTTCACCAGCCAGTCCTCGGGGGCCCGGCGCATGGCGATGCCGCCGTCCTCCAGCGCCCTGACCACGGTGTCCGCGTCCTCGGGCCGGACGCAGAAGTCGGTGTCGTGCTGGAAGCCGGCCGGCACTCCGTGTGCGAAGGCGGCGACGCTGCCGGCGAGTGCGAACGGCTGCCCCGACGCCTTCAGGAGTGCGGCCACGCGCTTGGTGGTCTCCAGGATCGCCTGGGTGTGGTCGTGCGGCAGGCTCCCGTCCCCGCCGTTGTCCCCCGGGAGCGGGGCTGCGGGCCGGACGGCGGTTTCCGGCGGAGAGGGAGGGAGTTTTCTCACGGTGTGCCTCACTCGGAGCGCTGGACCTCTGCGATGACGCGGCTACCCGGTCGATCCCGGTTGATGCCGACCGTCCGCGGGAGCCACGCGGCTCGGGCCACCGGAACGCCGGTTTTGCAGGCGTTCGGGTACGGGCCGATGGTGGGAAGCATGGACCCTTCGCACACGCTGCGCGTGCATGTCGTGATGTTCGACGGGGTGGAGGAGCTCGATTTCGCCGCGCCCTACGAGGTGTTCTGCGCGGCCCGGTTCTTCACGGGCCGTGAGGTCGAGGTCCGCTACGTCACCGCCTCGCGTCCGGGTGTGGTCCGTGCCGCCTACGGCACACGAGTGCACGTCGACCACGGCTGGGCCCCGCGCGAGACGGACATCCTCCTCGTACCCGGCGGGGGATACGCCCGCCCCGACGGCCCCGGTGTCCGGGCCGAGATCCGCAGCGGGGTACTGCCGCAGAAGCTCGCGGCGGCGGTACGTCCCGGCCTCACGGTCAGTGCGGTCTGTACGGGCACCATGCTGCTGGCCGCCGCCGGGCTGACCGGGAACCGCCCCTGCACCACCCATCACATGGCACGGCCCGAGCTGGCGAAGCAGGGCGGGCTGGTCAAGAACGCCCGGGTGGTGGACGACGGCGATCTGGTCACGGCCGGCGGCATCACCTCCGGGCTGGACCTGGCCCTGTGGCTCGTCCGCCGGGAACTCGGCGCCGACGCGGCGACCGGTGTGGAGGCCAGGCTGGAGTACGAGGCCCGCGGCACGGTGTGGACGCGGCCGGCCGCCGGGCGGCAGGAGCAGTAGGAAGCAGGACGAGGGGGGTGGGGCGGACCGGCGGGCCCGGCAGCGGGTCAGCTGCCGGGCCGGACCACCACCGCCACCACCGGCACCGGAGGACTGTGCCGGAAGTGGAGGACGAACGGCACGATGTCGCCCGCCTGCCAGGGGCTCTTCGTGCGGGTCCGTGCCATCACGCTCACGTCGAAGGGGGACATGGCGAGGGTGCCGCCCGCGGGCACCTCGACCGCGCCCGTCATCCTCATGCTGTCCGCCCCGAGGCCGGAGCTCTCGTGCCGGCTCAGCATCGCCTCCTCGACGGCGGGCGAGGTGACCCCCGTCAACTGGTCCTGCGCGCCACCGATGTTGGTGATCTCGAAGAAGGCGGCCGTGTCCTGGCTGTTGCCGTAGGGAAGGAAGATGCGCCCGTTGCCCGCGGCGATCCGCGGCGGGGTGCCCGCGGCGCCGGACGAGGTCCAGAGCGTCAGACCGGTCAGCGCCACCGCACAGGCGACCACCGGGACGATCGCGGCACGCAGCCCCTCGCGCACGCGTCGGCGGTCGGGGAGCCGGCTGCCCCAGGTCCTCGCCACAGATGATCGCGTCATCGCCCCGTCCCTCCCGCACGGCCCTTCGTACCCGCCCGGCGTGCCCGCGGCGCGGGCTGCCAGGTACGCAATCGGAGACTGTTGCCCACCACCATCAGGGAACTGACCGACATCGCGGCGGCCGCGACCATCGGGTTGAGCAGTCCCACCGCTGCCAGCGGCACGGTGACGACGTTGTATCCGAAGGCCCAGACGAGGTTGGCCCGGATCGTCGAGAGGGTCCGCCTGGCCAGTCGGACGGCGTCGGCGACCGCCTCGATGTCGCCGCGCACCAGCGTGACGTCGGCCGCGCCGATGGCCACGTCCGTTCCGCTCCCCATGGCGATGCCGAGGTCGGCCTCTGCCAGGGCGCCGGCGTCGTTCACCCCGTCGCCGATCACCGCGACCCGGCACCCCTGACCGCGCAACTCCCGTACGAGCCGTGCCTTGTCCTCGGGTGAACAGTGGGAGTGCACGTCCGTGATCCCGAGCGCGGAGGCGACCCGGGACGCGGTGGCCCCGCGGTCGCCGGTGGCCAGTACCGGCTCCACCCCCAGGCGCCGCAGCCCGTCGACGGCCCGGTAGCTGCCGGGGCGCAGGACGTCCCCGAGGGAGATCAGGGCCTGGTCGGCGCCGTCCACCCGTACCAGGACCGGCGTGTGCGCGGCCGCCCCCGCCTCGGCCAGTGCCCTGTCCAGCGCCGGGTGCAGATCCGGGCCGGCGGCCCGGACCTCCACGCGGTGGCCCTCCACCACCCCCGTCACACCGATGCCCGCGGTGGCCCGGAAGCCGCTCACCTCGCCGGGCGGGAGCCGGCGCAGTTCCTGCCGGGAGTACACGACCACGGCGCGGCCCAGCGGGTGCTCGGAGCCCTGTTCCACCGCCGCGGCCAGCCACAGGGCCCGGTCCCTCCCGATCCCGTCGGGTACGGGTGTCACGCGCGCGACGGTCATCCGGCCGGTCGTCAGCGTGCCGGTCTTGTCCAGGACCACGGTGTCGACGTGACGCAGGGTTTCCAGGGCCTGGGGGCCGCTCACCAGCAGACCCAGCTGCGCGCCCCGTCCCGTGGCCGCCAGCAGGGCGGTGGGGGTGGCCAGCCCCAGCGCGCAGGGACAGGCCACGACCAGGACGGCCACACAGGCCGTGACGGCTGCTTGCGGATCGGCCCCGGCACCGAGCCAGAAGCCGAGAACGGTGACGGCCAGGGCCAGCACCACCGGGACGAAGACGCCCGCCACCGTGTCCGCCAGGCGCTGGGCCCGGGCCTTGCCGGCCTGCGCCTCGGTGACCAGGTGCGTGATGCGGGCGAGCCGGGTGTCCGCGCCGACCGCGGTGGCCCGGACGATCAGCAGGCCGCCCGCGTTGACCGCACCTCCGACCACCGGCTGACCGGGACCCACCTCGACGGGTTCGCTCTCGCCGGTGACCAGGGAAAGGTCGACGGCCGAACCACCGGAGGCCACCACGCCGTCCGTCGCGACCCGCTCGCCCGGCCGGACGATGAACTCCTGCCCCACGCGCAACTGCTCGATCGGGACGAGCCGCTCGCGCCCGTCCTCCCGTACGGTCACGTCCTTGGCGGCCAGCCCGGCGAGCGAGCGCAGTGCCTCGCCCGTGCCGCGCCGGGCCCGGGATTCGAGGAAACGCCCGGTCAGCACGAACAGCGGCACACCGACCGCGGCCTCCAGGTAGATGTGTGCCACCTCCCCGCCGGCCGAGGGCAGCAGGCTGAACGGCATCCGCATCCCCGGATCGCCCGCCCCGCCCAGGAACAGCGCGTACGCCGACCAGGAGAAGGAAGCGAGCACGCCCAGCGAGACCAGGGTGTCCATCGTCGCCGCGGCATGCCGCAGCCCGCGGGCCGCCCGGGCGTGGAACGTCCACGCGCCCCAGACGGCGACCGGCGCGGCCAGCACGAAGCACAGCCACTGCCAGTTGCGGAACTGCAGCGAGGGCACCATCGACAGCACCAGAACCGGAACGGACAGCAGGGCGGTGATCAGCAGCCGCTGCACCTCCTCACGGCCGTCGGAACCCTCGGTCTGCGGCGATGGTGTCCGGTCTTCCGCGGGCGTGGGCGGCGTGGGCGGTTCGGCGCTGTAGCCCGCCCTCTCGATCGCCGCCACGAGCTCCTCGGTCGTCACGTCCGGCGGATGACTCACCCGCGCCCGCCCGGTGGCGAGGTTGACCGTGGCGCTCACGCCCTCGATCTTCGCCAGCCGCTTCTCGACCCGGTTCACACAGGCCGCGCAGGTCATGCCGCCCACGACCAGATCGGTGGTCGTCGCCACCTCCGTCCGCTCCGCCGTCACCGCGTGCCACCCGTACCGCCGGTGTGCCCGTGCGGTCGTCCCGGGTCGCCGTCGAGTCCCGGGGTGTCGACCTCGGTGGAGCGCATGCCGGGAGCGACCGGGCCGGCACCGGCGCCCACCCCGTACGCCACGGTGAACATCACTATGAGGAGCGCCAGGAAGCCGAAGAGAGCGGGCGGCGGCGCCCACCGCTTCAGAGCGGTGATCACCAGGGTCGGGTACTCAAGCCGGTCCGTCATCGTCACTCCGGATTCTTGTACTCGGTTCCAGACGGACGAGGCGCCGCCCACCGGCGGCCCGGGACGGCGCTCTCTCCGGCGAGGTAGTCGCACGGATGCGGAAGGAAGTTCCCGCGACTTCTGAATCAACGGGCAGGGGCCGGGGCGGAGGTCACAGGGCCGGACCCTTATGGAC